>JACZSB010000189.1 GCA_022574435.1 Fidelibacterota bacterium | reverse complement strand
CATGAGTCCCTCGATAACGTCACGCCGGCAGATGTCTATTATGGAAGAAAGGAGGAGATCGTCACTCAGAGAATGATCACCAAACGAAGAACGCTCCAACAGCGGAAGCGTTATAACCTGAAACCACAGCGCCAAGCGGTTGCTGTATCATGAATAGGATGCCCAGAAAGTCTCTCTTAACTTTAATCTTAATCTACCCGAAATGCTTTGATGACGTACAGCCCGCGTTTCAAGCGTGATTTATGCTCCCAATTGGATAAATACCGGATACGGCTCCATCTTTCACGGGAGTAAGATGCTGGAGGCTTCGTCCAGTGGATGGGGGTGGGGTTACATATTACGAGCGTGTTTTTCCAGAGGGGGAGAGGTAGTCTTTCATCGCCTTTTAGTTCTCTCTCCGCAGCTGTAGTAGAGACACGGAATATGAGTTCTTCGTAGATACGACGAGAGATTAAAGCCCGTATCCCACCCGTATCCAGAACATCTCCAAGCCGTTGGCTGCTCTACTGCATCAGCAGCATCTTGGTTCCGACAACGGCCGAATGGGATCGCGTAATAACATAGATCGGCCTGCTAAAATATGGGGTTGGCTTTTACTATAATTGGGATTAATCTTGACCCTACTTTGCAGGCTTCTGCCTTCATCCCTTCGAGCTGTGATGTATAGAAGCATCACAGCAATACACCATTTGGGAGAGTATTGATTTTGGCCACTGGATATAAACCAAGGCCATCATATCCAGGAACTGCAACCAACTCGAGTATGGATGGCGGAACTCGCACTGAGTTTGGAATCTCAGGCTTTTTTTTTAGAGATCAACTGGGATTCGGATTGCGGTATCTCGTTATATCTTTATAGAATCTCTTCCTTTAGATCAACAACGACACTACAGGACAGCCGATTTGTGAGCCTCCCTTACGCTAGAGGAAATGAAGCATTCAGGCCGATGCGACTCCGGGCAACTGCTCCTGGCCGTCGGTGGTCTACCCTGGGATTCAAGGCGGCTGTCATACTATTGTTTGTCATGGGTCACGAGACCCCTGATAGGCCCCCGGTTTATAGCTTGGATGTAATGAGTATATTACTGGCCATCATTTCGCTATATACTCTTTATATCAGTATGCAAACCGGCAGTGCTCTGGTACACCATGACGAATTGCGTGGGTCTCTCTGGGCGTTTTTATATCCTACGTCAGTGCTACACTTATGTATTCCGGCAAGGTGGGCGGTATCACCATTGACACCTGGATTGCACATAATATGATCCGGAGAATTGGTAATCTTGTTATCTGGAGGGATTCTTAAGGATGCAAACACCAGTTTTGATTATAACCGGTACCGTTGTGTTCGCGGCCACTGGCATTGCTATTCCGGCCTACATAGCATGGCCCGGAACACTCGCGATGGCCCTTAAGCGCAAAGCCGACTGGATACTGAAGGAAGGCGAGGATAAATGCCGCGCTCTGTTTGTAACCTCAATTTAGGGAATAGCCATTTCTAATGGGAATCATGAGTAATCCGGATAAATCAAGGACGCAGGCAACTAGCGTGCAGGGCTATATGTGGGCGCTGGTGGCAATATGGTCAGTGATTGTCGCCGCGTCGCTGGCGTGGAGCGTGCAACAGCAAAGACTGCAAACCCGGGAAGTAGCGCGTATGCAGGCCCGAACTGCCCACGCGAAGGACCTCTCCTATCGCCGCTGGAACGCCGGGCGCGGCGGGGTCTATGTGCCGGTGACTGAAGAAATCCAACCCAGTCCTCATCTTGCCGATATTCCCGAGCGTGACATCACAACTTTGACTGGTAAGCGATTAACGCTGATAAATCCCTCCTATATGACCCGCCTGGTGCATGAACAGGAGGAAAAGGAGAATTACATTCTTGGCCATATCACCAGCCTGAAGCCGATTCGTCCCGATAATGCCGCCGACCCCTGGGAGACCGGGGCGCTCCAGGCTTTCGAAACCGGTAAGATGGAAGTCAGCCTGATCACTGAAATTGGTGGTGCAACCTACATGCGTCTGATGCGGCCACTATTTATCGAGGAAGATTGCTTGCAATGCCATGCCTCGCAGGGATACAAAATGGGAGACATCCGCGGGGGAATCGCCGTCTCAGTCCCAATGGAGCCGCTACAAGCCATCGCGTTACGGTCCACATTGACATTTTCGTTGATGCATACCGTGTTTTGGGTATTGGGCATGGCTGGAATCGGTGTCGGATCACGACAGATTCGGCGGCAAATCAGCGAGCGCAATCAGATTGAGAGGGCGCTGCAGGATAGCGAAGAACTTTTCCGCGGTGTGGTTGAAACCGCTATTGCCGGGATCGGCATCACCGGGGCGGATGAAAACCTGCGGTTCGTCAATCCAGCCTTCGCCGAGATGCTGGGGTACACTCAGGAGGAAATGACCGGTATGAACCTCCCCCAACTGACGAACAAGGATGAATATGACAAATATCAGGCCTTTACGGTCAGGAGAAAGCAAGGGCTCCGTGACCAGTATGAAACCACGCTGCGCTGCAAGGATGGAAAGACCAAGGACGTGCTGGTGTCGGTAGCGCCCCTTAATGATGTTGACGGGACTTTCAAGGATACAATGGCCGTCATCATAGACATTAGCGAGCGCAAGCAAGCAGAGGCAGCTCTGCAAAAGGCGAACGATGAATTGGAAAGGCATGTTAAAGAACGAACCGCCGACCTGACCAAAGTCAACCAGCAATTAGAAAAGGATATTGCCAAAAGAAAACAGGCCGAACGTGAGGTGATCAAGATCAGTGAGAAGGAACAACGACGCATTGCTCAAGATCTCCATGATGATATAGGGCAGCAACTAGTCGGCATAGCATATATGTTCGAGGTGTTGTCAGATAAATACGCCTCTGGTGCAACGCTTAACATAGAAGATTTTGGCAGAATAGAAGCATTAACTGCTGAGGCCATCGAACGATTGCATGCTGTAGCTCTTGACCTGAACCCGATCAGTGTTGAGGGGAGCGATTTATCTTGGTCTCTTCAAAAGCTGACAGAAAATGTGCAGGACAATTACGGGATCACCTGTATTTTTGAGCAACAAGGCGAGCCGCCGCGCTTTGGGAGAGAGATAGCGACGAATATTTATCGTATTGCTCAAGAAGCGGCGAACAATGCAGTTAAGCATGGTGCGCCAAACCAGGTTCAGATCAGCCTTGTTATCCGAGGCGACGAACTTGTCCTGACGGTGAAAGATGACGGTGTGGGAATTGCAGAAAAAGAATTAGTGAGTCGTGGTATGGGATTAAAAAATATGGAATACCGCTCCGATCTGATCGGTGCAAAGTTGGACATCATTCGTGACCAGGACGGTGGAACCGTTGTTTCCTGTGCAGTCAAACAGAATCCGGTTCTTAAGGACTAACGGTAGAATGGCGGCTGAGAATGTGAAGGTCCCGGAGGGCAAGGAAGAAATCCGTATCCTTCTAGTTGATGACCACGCGATTATGCTAGAAGGGCTCACGCTTTTAATTCAGAATGAACCTGATATGATAGTATGTGGCGAGGCTGAGGATTTACCAGGCGCCATGGGTGAAATCCCCAAGTGCAAGCCCGACCTGGCGCTGATAGACATTTCTTTAAAAGACAGCAGCGGTATAGAATTGATCAGAAAAATCAAAAAAAAGTTTCCCGGTTTGCTCACCATTGCCCTGTCTATGCATGATGAACTACTCATTGCTGAGAGAGCTCTGCACGCTGGAGCTCATGGCTATATCATGAAGAGAGTCGGGATCAGGAAAGTCATTGAGGCGATTCGTGAGGTTTTGAAAGGCAATGTGTATATTAGTCAGGAGCTGAGGGAGTACGTCCTCAAAAGCTATGCCCGCCATCAAGGATTGCCCAAACACTCATTAGTTGGGATGTTGAGCGACCGTGAATTTGAAGTTATTCAACTGATTGGCATAGGATATCGACCTCGTGAGATCGCTTCCCAATTGGAACTTAGTCCCAAAACTATCGAAACCTACCGATATCGAATCAGACAAAAGCTCGGGTTGGCAAATACCTTCGAGCTGATCCATTTTGCAATACAGTGGGTAAAGATAGAAACCCTGATATAAATCAAGGGTAAAAAGATTATTCCCACAGACGGATCAACCATTTGCAATACTTTCAATGGGAGGTAGTTACATCTGAATATCCCGCTGGCTGCCACGTTACTTACCCCTAAGAGCTTTTACTAAGCGACATCTCGTTCCTTCCTAGATAAACCGATCACCTTGCGCAATAAGGGATGGAATGTAATGCAATCAACCTACGAGGTGGTGGTTGATCCAATATACATCGATTTAATAGTTACCCTGATTGATTTTATTAGCCGA
Organism: Fidelibacterota bacterium; assembly: GCA_022574435.1. Classification (GTDB taxonomy): domain Bacteria; phylum Fidelibacterota; class Marinisomatia; order SCGC-AAA003-L08; family TS1B11; genus JACZSB01. The sequence continues at coordinate 1,387 of JACZSB010000189.1, read as the reverse complement.
TCAGGGCAATTTGCGTCAGATATGAGAGCTCTATATGGATCAAGCACCATCTTATATCCCTTAGCCACAGCGACTGGGGTGTTATCCTGTAAAAATCAAGCCTCCCTGATTGAACAAGGGGGAGAGAGTAGATTGCCAACGGTGTTTCATAACATTTCCGCATATACCCTCTCCCCCCGGGAGGTGATCCTGATTTATACACAGATCTGCACTATTGATATAGGCAATTGAAAACATGGGGGAGTATTACTCATAATAACTATGATCATGAAATCACATAATCGGAATTTTGGCAGTGGCACCGATAATCAGGTACCACACCAGGATTTTACCTTTGAACAACTCGCTTGGCTTTTATCAAAGCAGATGGAGGAGGTAGTGGTCACCAGCAAGCAGATCACCGCCGCTTCCCGGCAACTGTCTGCCGGGGTGAAGAAGTTAAGTGAATCCACTGGAGGCTTAGACGAGGAGCTGTCGGGGGTGAAGTATTAACCGCCATGCGAGAGAATTTGTGCCGCGTGGAGTACTTTGTGTTTGACCACAGTGGAAATTCAGGTATAAAGCCTGTGAGCCACACGTAATTGAAGAGGATGATGTAATGAAACAGACTAAGGCATTAATACTCGGCGTCTCGATAGCTACCTTGATGCTGACAATCAGTTATGGTATGCCCAATGAGGTCTCGGTCACAGGGCAAATACGGCAGAGGACCGAGATGAACGACAAGGACTTCTCAGCCTCGACCTCAATGAGCGGTGCCACCTGGCTACGAACCCGGCTGAACATCGCAGTGAAGACCGAGAGCAACGGACTGGCCTTTATCCAAATACAGAACTCCCGGAAGTTCGGCGAGGAAACCAGCACTTTGTTCGATGGTTCAGCAGACATGCTGGATTTTCATCAGGCTTATCTGCTGGTGAACCAGATAGCCGGCATGCCCCTGAATGTCAAGGTCGGGCGGATGGAACTGGCTTACGCCAATCAACGCATCATCGGAGCGGTGGGCTGGCATAATGTAGCCCGCTCTTTCGATGGCGTAGTGGCAAACTACAAACTCAATAATATCAGTATCGATGCATTGCTCATGACGGAGGTCAAAGAGAACACCGTTACTTCCAGCTCGCTATCAGTGGACACACTGAGTTGGGGGGTGACGGAGACAAGGACGTTCGCCAACCCCAAGGATTTCCGGGGCGTGTGGCTGACCAGCAATTGGAAAATCGGCAGTGGGGCCGGCACCCGTGTGGACGCTTACTTTCTAAATAATTATAATAACGATGGCAATGACCTGAACCGCAACACGATGGGGATCTACTCCAAGGGGAACCTACCAGCTAGGTGGTCTGAAGCTCAGCCAGGAGATAGACTTCGCCCTGCAGAGCGGGAC
>JACZSB010000188.1 GCA_022574435.1 Fidelibacterota bacterium | reverse complement strand
CGGGCTCTCTCGACTGCGGCGTCCAGCTGGCCCGGTTCCTGGACCAGTCGCATCCCCTTGCCGCCGCCGCCGCCGGCCGCCTTCACCAGCACCGGGTAGCCTACCTGTAAAGCCAGTTTGCGGGCCTCCTTGATATCAGCGAGCGGTTCGGCGCCCCCGGGAACAATCGGCGCCCCCGCGTCCAGGGCCAACCGCCGGGCGACCACCTTATCGCCCATTTTGAGGATGGTGTCTGGGTCAGGACCGATCCACACCAGTCCGGCAGCCTGCACCGCTTTGGCGAAAATGGCGTTTTCGGACAGAAAGCCGTAACCTGGGTGGATCGCGTCGGCGCCACTTTTCCGGGCGGCAGCCAGTATAGCATCCATATCCAGGTAGGATTCTTTGGCCGGGGGCGGCCCAATGCACAAGGCTTCATCGGCCAGCAGGACGTGGGGGGAGGTGCGGTCGGCCTGGGAGTAGACTGCCACGGTGGTGATGCCCAGCTCCCGGCAGCTGCGGATCACCCGCACGGCGATCTCACCCCGGTTGGCTATGAGGACTTTCTTCAGCACGGCAACGGAATTTTAGCCCTGTGCGGCCACTAAAGCAATGTAATGAGGGCCACAGAGCGACAGTTATTCACGGAATAACCGCTAGCGGCGGAAAGCGCTCGGTTATGCGAGCAACTCCGCCGGCAAAGCGACGCGTTCCCCAAACTTTCTTGCCAGTCGGCGGTCATAGCTGACCAGCATGGTATCCTCCAACACCGCCAGCGCAATGAACAGGCAATCGTAGACCGGGTGATTATTCTGAGCGGCTAGCAGTAGTGCTAATTGCCAGAGTCCTCGACTGCTGATTGTGTCTGAAACGAGCGGTTCTGCTCGTTGGAATAGGGCGACTGCTTCATCTAGAGTGATTTCCCGCTTCTGAATGTATTTCCAAAGGGTATTGCCTAGCTCCGGTCGCCAGATGTCCGGCGCGATAAAGTCGAACGGTCCCAGGAGGAAGGCTGATAGTTCCTCACGGTCTGCACCGGCCCCCAGCAGATAGCCGGCAATCACGTTGACATCAAGAACCAGAACAGCCAATTAGCGGTTCCGGTCCTCGCGAATGGATTGAACAATATTCTCAATGCTGATACCGTGATTCAGGGATTCCCACCCTTTTTCAATAAGCTGGCAAGCCAGCAGGCGATCAGCGGTGATTGTTTTGAGAATTTCCCGGGCCTCCTGTTCCATGGAGCGGTTGTGCCGCCGGGCCAGGTCCTTGAGCCGGATGATGGATTGTTCCGGGAGATTGCGAATGGTCAGCGTGGGCATAGCCAGATCCTTATGGTTACACTCGCAAATCTACATAGCGACAGCGGTGAATGCAATATGCTAGCAGGTGCCCCCCTTATCTTACCGCCGGCTCCACACCTCGCAACTCGAAACTCGTAACCCGTAACTAGAAACTTCCGACGTGCCGTCAGCCCCCCGTCTCCTGCTGCACCTGCCGCTCCACGGCGGCCTTCAAGCGGTTGGTGAGCGGGTAATCGGTGGGCTGGAATCCCTCCCAGGTCACCGGCAGGATCCCGATGCCGGTGCTGGAAATGAAGGCCTCGTCCATATTGTTAACGTTGCTGGCCGGAATGGGGGCCATGTCCACCGCCAGCCCCATGTCGGTGGCCAGCTCCAGGATCAAATCCCTGGTCACCCCCGGCAGGATACCTAAATCGGTATCGGGGGTGCGCAGGGTGTTCCCCTTGATGAAAAAGACATTGCGGACCGCGCATTCGGTGATCACACCATCCCGGTTCACGAACACCGGCTCGAAGGCCCCGGCGGCCACCGCATCCCGGATGGCCAGCATATTACCCAGGTAAGTCATGGACTTCAGGGCCGGGACCATGCGGGCTATGGGATAATCCTCCTCGGCGACAAACTTGATTTTTACCGGTGAGGGTGGCAGTGCTCCGGCATAGCGGAAACCGATGAACAGGTTGGCCGGACCGGTGAATTTCCAGGGCGCACCGGATAGAGTACCCCGGGTACACATCAGGCGCAACAAGGTCTCCCCCAGACCGTTGCGCTCCACTGTTTCCTCCATTAGGCGCACCACCTCATCATCGGTGACCGGGAAATTGATCTTAAGGATGCGCATCCCCGCCTGCATCCGTTCCAGATGCTTCCGGGGACGGAAAATATTACCATTGGCCACCAGCAGGGTCTCGAACAGGCCGTCACCGTACCAGAAGCCGCTATCCATGAAGGGCACCGTAGCCTCGCTCTGGCGTACCCAGGCGCCGTTGCAGTAGATAATGGGGTCCTCGGGGGCTAGCGGGTAGTTTGTCGGTTCCATTTAAATTTCTTTCGGAAACGCGGTAAAATTAAGGCTGTCGGCCCCGGTGAGTTCATAGGAAATGGCGCCTTTGCCGATCAGGTTTCCCGGGAAGTTGCGCCGGGTTGCTTCGGCCAGGGCCATGGTTTGCCTTTGGCCCTCGATCCGCTCGCTGATGGCCGGGGGCCGGGGAGGTGACCACTTCAGGTGCGTCCCGGCGAAGGCGCTCACTTTCAGGAACAGATCCTCCTCCCAGTCGGGATTGAACTGCAGGTTCAGCCCCGGTACCCGTAGCCGGGAATTGTCGACGGGGCCATCTGCCGAACGACCGGTGAGACGCTCCAGCGGCGCTAGCAACTGGTCCCGCATCCGGCGCTCGAACAGCTCCTTCTCAACCAGAGTGAACGGCCAGTTCCAATCGTAGCCGGGGAATCTTTCCCGCCATTGGAGACAGTTCTCCCGGTCCTGACGCAAATTTATCCAGACCGAGCCGGCCGCCAGCACCAACAGCCGGGCCACCAGGCTTTTGCGCACGGGAACATCGTGCAGCCAAAGCAGGAATAAAATCGTTGAGAACGGGTAGCGCGTATTGATCCGATCCGCCCCTATCCCCGCCAGCAGGTTGGGATTACAGCACTGCTTGAGCGCGGCGGGAACCTTCTCGCTAAGTGCCAGAACACCGTGGCCGATGGAACGGCTGCCGGGACGGCAGGCATCCAGGTCCACCCATACCAGCCGGTTCCACTCCTCCCGGGCCGCCGGCGAGAGCCACAGGGTCTGGTTTTCACAGTAGCCGGTTACGCGCCAGCCCAGGTGGTGGTGCAAAAAGGCGGCGGACAGCATCCCATCCAGCCCTGGGAAAATGATCGTGGGCCGCTGGCGGTCGCGCAACCAGGGGTGGCGCTTAAAAATGTCCTTGCGCGATAGGGGGGTCAGCTGTCCCACTGAACGGGCAGCTGATCGACGGCCGGGCGGTCGCCTTTGCACAGCACCATGATCCGGTCGGTGGCGGTGGCCCGGCCCCGGGTGTGGTTCCAAATCTTGGTAACCTTGCGATGGTCAGCTATGGGGTCGGCCACTAGATCCAGCAGCCGCAAGTTGCTATGGCCCCGGACTGCTTCCCAAACTTCCTGCGCCAGATTCAAGGGAGCCTGGTTATTTTGGGCCACATCACCGATCACCAGCGCGCAGACCCCGCCGGGTACCAACAGCCGTTCCACCTGTGCAATGGTTTCCTGCATAAATGCTAGGTAGGCATCCAAAGCATGGGCATCGTCCAAGGCCTGGTCAACCTCATCGTGCGCCACGCCCAGGAACCACAGCCTGATCCAATTATACAGTCCATATTTTATTACCTTGAGGTAGGGCGGCGATGACACCACCAACCGGATCGATTCCGGCTGCACCCATTGATGCAGCTGCCGCACATCCTGCTGGAAGGCCTGGCCGCGGGTGGGGGGCGCTCCCCGGCGGAACAGACGCTGCAACCGCCGCCCGGTCTTCTCGAATACATCCAGTGCCAGGTAGACCAGCCCCTTTTTTTTCACATACCGGCGGATATAGGCCGGACTCATGCTGAAGGTGTTGGGCATGTCGATGCTCAAGTAGATGGAATCGCTGCCGCTGCGGCGGTACTTGCCGTGCAGGATGCCCGCGATGGTCGCCTTGATGAAGGTGTCATTCCGGTCGTCGGTTAATATTCCTTTGAGGAACAGCAGCTGCCGCAGTGTCTGCGCATGGAAAACCGCACCGATATCGCCGGCCGTATCGGGCAGTGAGCCGGGATTATCCCGGTAAGCCGCTGCCAACTGCGCTAAACGGGCCTGGACGTCGGTTTCCTCCGGCGGGTCCACCTTGGCCCGGGAGAGAACATAGGCCAACGGGTTCAAATCGTTGGCGATCCCGATCCGGCCATCGACGCAGGCCTGGGTGGGGGTGGTGCCCCGCCCGCTGAAGGGGTCCAGCACCCGGTCGCCGGGGCGGCTGAACCGCTGGATGAAGTAGTACGGTAGCTGGGGCGGGAACATGGCCATGTAACTGCACATGGGATGAAAGGGGTGCCCCCAGTTTTTGGAAACCTGCTTCCACTCGGTGGTGATGGGATTATCAAGCTTGATAGCCGGAGCCTGCATAGCGGGGGAAATGTAACCATGCCGGGCGGACGGGTCGAGGCCAAAAATTACGCCATTCGCAGGCAGTATAAAAAAGGGGGCGCCTGGAGACGCCCCCCTGATTAACAGTATCCCAGATGGGTCTCCTACCGGAAGGTCAGCCCGATGCCAATATTATGGGCGGTGTACTCACCGATATTGTAGTCGTAATTAATGCTGAGCAACAGCAGCTTGAGCCGGAAACCCAGGATGGTCCGGAAACCATTGTCTCCCTCGAGCGAGAACTTGATCGGCACATCCGGCAGGCCCGGTTCGTCAAACACTTGAACATAGTCGACATCAACGCTAGAGCTCTCAATGCCAAACCCGCCATACAGGGTCAAAAGGGGAACACTTTTACTGACTTGCAAGGTGATTATACTGTTTTTGGCCTTGAGCATATCCCCGATCTCAAAACTGGTGGCATAGTAGCCAATAGAAATGGCCGGGAATACTAGTGGTACGGTGGGAATAAACTGATTCACACCGATTTTGGCCCCAAAACCACCGAATTTTATCTCATCGTCTTCATCGGTGGTTGTGCTGCCTCCGCGAAAAGTCAGCTCAATGTCAAAGGGCAGACCAAGCGAGAACTGAGGCATTATGGTTAACCATAAAGGAATATCAATCCCTGATAAAGGAGCGGGAAACGCCGGTATAGTGCTAACGATGGAAGTAATTGCCGCGCCGGATACGCTCTCCACATCACTAGTACTTAAACCGGTGGAAGTCGCAACAGCAGCTACAATTGCAGTATACGCTCCGCTAGTATTGACTGGGATTTCGGGATACTCATTTTTGGTAAAATCGTAACTTTTACCGAAGAAAGTCGGCACCTCTAATCCTGCGAAGGTCATTTGTCCATCGTTGTTGATGCTCGCGAAGCTCGCCAGCCCGTCGAAGGCAGATGATAGCTGTCGCGGCGATCTGGCGATGATTACGTTGCTGCCTGGATTATTCGCGTCCCAGATTCTCGCCCGCCGCGCGCCTCCAATGATGCTAACGGCACCGATCTGATTGTTGTTGTTGAGTTGAAGTTCTCGTCCATACGTTGCTCTGGTGCCGGGAGTGATCTGCGTCAGACCGCTGTCATCGCGAAAGTAGATTTCCTGGGTCGAAGCGTTGTTGGCGACGAAAGCAGCGACGTTTGGAGTAATGCGTATCGCCGCTCTCGAAGCTACTTCATGATCTCGCTCGGCCGCGACAACGTTCCTTGCTGCCGATTTTGGATTGTTATTTAACCAGTACTGCGCGGCGTCTTCCACTAGCCGAGAATTTCTTCTTCTATCGGATCGCAACGTCCTCAGTGTTCCGTGTGGTGGATAGAGTTTCAATAAGTTCGGGTCTA
>JACZSB010000187.1 GCA_022574435.1 Fidelibacterota bacterium | reverse complement strand
GGCCATGCTCGACGTCATGGAGCGGGGCCTGGAACTGGACTACCTCGACGAATATCCCCAGGAGATAATGGGACTGACATTGGCTGCGGTGAACCGGGCGATCAGTAAGTATATTCGCACCGAGAACCTGCTGGCGGTGGCCGCCGGCAGCCTCGATGACCAAGGCCAACCGCTAAAGGAGCAGTAAGCCGCCACATCTAACACGCATTCCAGGTGAAGCAATCATCGGCAGTAAAAAGCCTCGACGTACTTTCAGCCCCTTTGTATTCCGCCTGATGCGGCTGGTACTGGCGCCCCTCCTGCGGATCATGTTCCGACCACGGTTCGTGGGCCGCGAAAATATGCCGGCCGGCGGCCCCTGCTTTATCATCACCAACCATTGCCAGGTCTACGACGCTTTCATGGTCAATCTGGAGTTTTACGACGAACCCACCGCCGGGCTATTGACCGAGGAATATTTCCGGGGCGGGTTGGTCACTTGGATGCTTCGTGGCATCGGGGTCGCGGCCACCCGCAAATTCCAGCCCCAGAGCACTCCGGTGCGGGAAATCTTGCGCCTGATAAGGGACAACCGCATGGTGGTCATCATGCCGGAAGGGGGGTGCAACTGGGACGGCGTGACCCTCCCGACCATCGCTTCCACCGGCAAGCTGTTCCGGCGGCTGGGGCTTCCGGTGCATCCGGTGATATTGCACAACAATTACCTTTCATGGCCCCGCTGGGCCTACTGGCCCCGGCGCATCCCGGTCACCATCGAGTTCAAACCGCCGCTTTTCTTCACGCCGGAGATGACCGACGATGAAGTGGCCCGAATGGTGGACGACGCTATCCTGTGGTCGCCGGATCAGGGCTTGGCCCAATTTCCGATAGAGGTCCCGCGGGGATTCCGCCCCGCCACCGGCATTACCAAGTTGATCTTCCGCTGCCCCACCTGCGGTGATGACGGCTCCCTGAGAGAAAAACGGGGCCGCTACCTGTTGTGTGATGCTTGCGGCTCAGGCTGGAAGGTGGGCGGCGATTCCTACCTGACGAGCATGGACTCCGGCGAGCGCCGCTCCTCAACGGCATATTTTCACAAGATTTGCGCCTTGCCCCGGGACCTGCGTGATTATGGAGCCCATGGTCCGGCCTACTTGCGGGCCTTGGACCTGCCGGTCTACCGGGAAACCGACTCGCTCCACCAAACCCTGTTAGGAAAATATCACTGCCTGCTGCGGGAGGATCGGGTGGAGCTGATCCCCAACGGCAACGGGTCGCCGGTGGATATTCCCCTGGAGGATATCCAGACTATCTCAATTGAGAGGAGTTACAAGTTGCAGCTGCGCACCGAGGAGTGCTTGTACCAGCTCAATTTTGGCCCCGGCAGCGCCCTGCAATGGGAATATTACCTGCGCTGCCTGCACCCACCGTTGGGCAGTATGCTCTACCGGCGAGAGAACAACCCCTGTGTAGCGGTGCCGGTGTTCTGAGCGCCCCCCTAAGGCAGCTGGACTTTACCCTATGATTACTCCCTGGGACTTAACAGCCAACTTAAAGGACGTCGTCCTCGATATGGCCTGGCTGAGCCTGCTGCTGATAGTGGGCGCCGGCCTGCGCCGCTACGTGCCCTTTTTCCAACGCTTCCTGGTGCCCAATAATATCATCGCCGGTTTCGTCGGCCTGATTATCGGTCCCCAATTGCTGGGGCTGGCGGATATATCTCCCGAACGGCTGGGCATGTACGTATACCATCTGCTGGCCCTGACCTTTATCGCCTTCGGATTGCGCCAATCAAAGGAATCCTGGGGGCGCGGCCCGCTCAGCATGGGCTTCGCATTTATCACCACCTACCTGATCCAGGGGGCGATCGGCCTGCTGGTGGCCCTGCTGCTGATCCACACCTTTATGCCCGATCTGTTCGCCGGTATTGGCTTGTTGGTACCATTGGGCTTCGGTATGGGCCCCGGCCTGGCATATAGCATCGGCCACAGCTGGGAGAAGTTCGGTTTTGAAGGTGGCGGCGTGGTGGGACTTACCCTGGCGGCCATCGGTTTCCTGATCGCCTATTTCGTGGGGATACCGTTGATCCAGCGGGGCATCCGCAACCGGGAGACTACTCTGATAAAGGGTCTGGAGGAGATCGACGAGGCGGTGCGCCGGGGGGTGCTCAAGGAGCCGCCGCCCTACCGCTCCGCCGGGCGGCTGACCATTGCCTCCGAGGCCATGGAACCGATGGCTTTCCAGATGGGGCTGATCGGCACGCTCTACCTGGCCACCTACGCCTTCACCTTCGGAGTAACCTGGCTGATGAGGGGCACGGTCCTGGAGCGCATCGACTTCCCCCATATCATCTGGTCATTTCATTTCGTGTGGGCGGCCCTGATAACCATGTCGGCCCGCAAACTGATCGACAAGTCCGGCTGGGGCTACCTCATCGATCGAGGCCTCATGACCCGCAGCGCCGGCCTGTTCATGGACTACCTGGTGGCCGCCTCCATCGCAGCCATCAGCTTCAATATCGTCTGGGCCTACCGCTGGCCTCTTTTGCTGATGTCGCTCCTGGCCGGCCTGGCGACCTATGCCTTCCACCGCTGGCTCATGTGGCGGGCCTTCGACGATTACCACTTCGAGCGCTTCATCGGGATATTCGGCGATCTCACCGGGACCATCAACTCGGGACTGGTGCTGGTGCGAATCACCGACCCCCATTTCGAGACCCCGGTGGCCGAGGACCTGGTCTACGGCAGCGGGGTGGCCCTGCTGATCGGCGCGCCGTTGCTGTTCGTGCTCACATTGCCTATGACGGTGTTCAATGGCATGTTTACCAGCCAGCTCACCGGCTACTGGATCACGCTGGGCATCCTGGTGGCTTATTTTGTGGTGATGATGGCCATCTGGCGGCTGACGGGGGCGCTGCGCTTCAAGGCCCGCCGCAAGTAAAATAGTCCCTGAAGATCAGTCCGCAGGCTGGCGGATTGCGCCGGACAAGCTGCTTGGTGGGTGGAAGATCTAACCACAAAGGCACAAAGGCATACCCCGAGGAACTAGCCGCAAAGGCGCAAAGGGGTGTGAAGTAGCGATGAGCCATAAAGAACAGCCCAATAGGAATGGGATCAATCCGCCGACTGGCAGATCAGCCGGGTGGATTCTACCCCTTTGATCCAATCCTTCGGCAGGCTCAGGCTCGCCCGTTGGGCTACGCCCAGAAGGGCAAGCCCCGCCGCTGGCGGGATCCCATCGAGCATTCGTACTGACATTTTGGATTGTCTTCGGCCAGTGGTAAATTTTAAGGCCTTAGGCCCGTTCCGGCGTATTACTATTCCAGGCAGCCGGCGGACACCAATTGGGCATGATACTCTCTCCAACCGTAATTCTATATGAAGGCCCGAAGAAATGAAATTAATCCAATTGACATCATTACTCTTAATGGCGGCTATGGTTTTTCAGTCGTGTGGCGCTCCCAATCGGGCCACTCGCAACCTGCACGCCCTATTTGATGAGGATTGGGAGTGGGCCCTGAAGGAATTTCCCACCTTTGCCACCTATCTGGGTGACGACCGCTACAACGATTATTTTACCGATTTGAGTTTGGAGGCCATTGCACGGCGGCAAGCACGCACCAGGCAATCTCTTGAGCGGCTGCTGGCCATTAAACGCAAAGCACTTTCACCGGCGGACCAGCTCAACTATGACCTTTATTCGCTCGATCTGGAGAACGAGATCCGGGGATTTGCCTTCCACACCGAATATATGCCGGTGAACCAGATGGGCGGCCTCCAGATCGACCTGCCCACTCTTCCCTCGCTAACCAAGTTCCGCCACGTTAAGGATTACGAGGATTATCTGGCCCGCCTGAACCGGATACCGCGGGTCATCGAGCAGACCACCATTCTCATGCGCCGGGGCCAGGAGCTGGGCTGGGTGGCGGCTCAAGTGCCGTTGCGGAGCGTTCCCGAGCAGCTTGAGGCCCAATTAAAGTTCGCAGTCGAGGATAGCCCATTCTATGCGCCTTTCACGCGGTTCCCGGATGCCGTGAATGGGGAGGACCGGGAGCGGCTGACTGCCGCCGGGCGCCGGGCTATCACCGAGCAGGTCATGCCGGCCTTTGCAGCTTTCAAAACCTATTTCACGGAGGAATATTATCCCACCGCTAATGTGGAAGTGGGGGCCTGGTCGTTGCCCGGGGGTGAGGAATATTACCAATACCAGGTGCAACTCATGACCACCACCGACAAGACGCCCGACCAGATCCACCAGCTCGGTCTGAGTGAGGTGAAACGGATCATGGTCGAAATGGAGCGAGTGATAGCGGAGTCGGGCTTCAAGGGCAGTTTCCATGAGTTTACCGAGTTCCTGCGCACCGATCCCCAATTCTATTATACCGATCCCGAAGAACTGCTGCGGGGCTATCGCGATATCTGCAAACGGATCGATCCCGAGCTAGCCAAGCTGTTCGGCCACCTGCCGCGCATGACCTACGGGGTACAGCCGATCCCCGACTATGAGGCCCCCGCCTCCACCACCGCCTACTACCGTCCACCGGCCGCTGACGGCTCCCGGCCGGGCATCTTCTACGCCAATACCTTTAACCTCAAGGCGCGGCCCAAGTACGAGATGGAGGCCCTGGCCATCCACGAGGCCGTTCCCGGACATCACCTGCAGATCGCCATCGCCCAGGAATTGGGGGAATTGCCCAATTTCCGCAAATACGGCGGCTATACCGCCTACGTTGAGGGGTGGGGACTATATTCGGAAAGCTTGGGTGAAGAGCTGGGCTTATACCAGGATCCATATTCCAAGTTCGGCCAGCTGACCTACGAGATGTGGCGGGCGGTGCGCCTAGTGGTGGACACCGGCCTGCACCATAAGCACTGGACCCGTCAACAGGCCCTCGACTATTTCCTGGATAATACCGGCTTGACTGAACTGAATATTACTTCCGAGGTGGACCGTTACATTGTCTGGCCCGGCCAGGCCCTGGCCTACAAGATCGGGCAACTGAAAATCCGGGAGCTGCGGGAGAGGGCTACCCGGGAGTTGGGCGAGCAGTTCGACATCCGGGCCTTCCACGACACGGTGCTGGGCCGGGGAGCGGTTCCGCTGGGCATCCTGGAGGAAGGTGTTCTGGACTATATCGCGCAGCGAAAAGCCGGGGTATTGCGCTCAGAGGGACAATAGAGCGGGGCCGTGTATCAAAAAGGATCGGTTGTGGCAAAGGCTACTACGTTGAGAGCCTCGATTATAACGTGGTGGAACTTCGGATTCAAAGCGGGTGGTAGCGCCTGGCAAGCGGCACCCAGTAATTTGGGCGACGCAACCTGAGACTTTCTAATCGATGCCAAAGATATAGATTTGCGTATAACCGCCACTGCGCTTTGTATATACAACTTTCGAGCGGTCCGGGGAAACGGCCAAATCGGAGTTATGCCCAACGTCTGTGATTTCGTGATTATCACTCCCATCCAGATTCATAATGAAAACGTCAAAGCCATCCGGCTCTTCATCGGGAGCCTCAAGGGTATAAATAATCCTGAGCTCACCTGCAGATGACTTCAGAAATCGTGGACTTTGGTAACCACCAGATCCTTCCGTGAGGACGGTCGGCGCGCCACCAGTGCTGGCAATGAGGTTAACGCTACTCTCTGAAACATATACGATCATTGCCCCGTCAGGAGAATAATCAAACGCCGGGCCGTCATCTGCAATACCATCCAATGCCCCTAGCGCATCCGCTGTTAGCATCAAGCTGCCCCCAAACAAATCTATGATGTAGAGATCTGTAGAATACGTTGGTACACTGAGGACCGTTACAAGGATTTGAGTACCGTCGGGTGAAAATATAG
>JACZSB010000186.1 GCA_022574435.1 Fidelibacterota bacterium | reverse complement strand
GGCTGAAGTATGGGGAAATGCTCACATGAGGGCGGCCCCAGTCAAGGCCGGCAATCATTCGTCTGATCGCCGTTCCTCGCCGGAGCGTTGATCGAGTTTGGCGCGTCTTTCTTCTGCTATCCGCCGTTCCTGCTCGATTTCTTTTTGTTCGGCCCGGCGGTCGAAGGTGGCCCGCACTCTCTTAAAAATGCGTCTCAATCTGCCCATTCTTTTTTCATTCATCAAAGATGTCTCCTGCATTGAGCGGCAAATATACAGAGGTTCAGGCTGTAATTCCTAAATTATTGACGTACCTCATTTTCAATCGTCATCCTAGAGGATAGTCCAACTGTTGCTGATGTAGCGCACCATCGCTAATCAAAGATTTGATGGCCCAGGGTTTGACACCACAAAGAAGCCGTGTTGTCGCTGGTTGTGATCATCAACATGATGACTTTTCTCAAACTGATTTTCTCCCCGGACTTGAACGAGCCCAGGATATCTACCCCGGGATAGAGCAGTGAGTCGTGGTACTCGAGGTTGGCGTGATAATCGAGATTGCCGGCGGCTATTTTATCGAACAGCGCGGCCAGGATCGGTACCTTGATCATACTGGCGGTTGGAAACAGTTCATCGGCATCGATCGCCGCGTACCGGCCGGTGCCAAGCTGCCGGACATAGATACTCACCTCTCCCTCGAAGGGCTCAATTAGCTGCTCCAGGGCAGCCTGCAGCTGCGCATCGACCATATCAGCCTGCTGTTCACCAGGCGAGAAGCTAGCTGTAATCAGCGCTGCCAGCGGCAACAATATCATACGGCTGTTCATCGGGAGCCTCCCGTTAATGTGGCGCCGAGCGCTGCTACGTGGCTACACTGGCGCCACGGGCATTTGAACATTAATTTAGGATTGCCGCCAGTTTAAACCCGCGTGAAATACTGGGCGAAATATTTGATTAGTTATTCGGCGGTAAAAGGCCGCTTTGCGGTCCCCATACTGCTGGTTAAATCAGAGAGGATTAATAAGATGAAGCAATTATTTATTATATCCCTGGCAGCGATTATTCTTATGCCTGCCTGCGAGGACAAAGAAGAAGAGGATCCGAAGAATGACCTGATTGGTTATTGGATTCTCGCCAGTGAGACTTGGACAGAGCAGGTCAATGGTACAGTTGTGGACTCCAGTACGGATACTTACTCGACGGATGATCCCTATGCCTTCGATGGAATGGTTCGGTTCACTGCAGATAGTATTTACTTTTGCGAGAATAATGTTATGTCCAGTGCATATTTTTGCGAATATGAAGAGAGCTATACCATAGATGGCGATAACCTAGTCATATCCGAAGGTGGAGAGGATGAAATGATACAGTTCTCCATCACAGGGGACAAACTGACCATCTCTTTTGATGATACCTATACCGATGCCGGTACAACCTACACCTATCAATCAGCGTCGGAATTCTTGCGTTACACCGCTAGCTTCCCACCGGTAGAGTGGACCACCGCCCTGCCCAATGATGACTATGAGCCGGACAGCACTTACACCACGGCCACCGCCATTACCGTCGGCGCCACTGCCCAGGACCATGTCCTGTATCCGGACGACAGGGACTGGTTCTCGTTCCCCGCCCAGGTTGGAACGGCCTATGCCATCGAGACCACCGGCAATCTTGACACCTACTTGACGCTCTACGGCGCCGATGTAAGCACCTTTTTAGCCGACGATGATGACGGCGGCAACGAACTCAATGCCCTAATCATTTGGCACTGGACCACCGCCGGCGCCTATTTTTTCGAAGTACGGGGCTACGATGCAGAGGAGTCCGGTATCTATGCCGTCTCGGTGGTCACCGGTACCAGTGCTTCGGCCAGTCATAAACCGATTAGCAAAGCCGCCAAAAAAGGGCGTCACACATTCATCAGGCGTTAGCTGAGATTTGCCAGCGGCACAGTCCGCCCCCGGCTGTGGCGGGTGCCCCATCCCGGCGCGATATGGATACTGCAAGCCGGGGCTGCCTCCAAGAATCTATATCGCCATCTGACCGTTAGACATAGCGGCCAGGCGCGGTTTGTTCTACTGAAGTACACCGCCATCAAGAAATTGCTGCTGATCTAGAGGGCTTCAGATTAATTATCTGCGAAACCATTGGTTACTCAGAATGCCTATCTTTGTTTCTACCACCAACTGTCCAAGAGGGACTGAACCGATACTGCTCCGTCACCTGCATGCTTGGTATTCTCACGGTTTATAACTACATTCGCATCAATTTTTCCATGAATTTTAGGAGCAGGCACATGCCGACCATATCCCAACTCACCGCCAGCGCCGTAATAATATCTGCCCTGGCATTTACTTTATCCAGTTGTGACAGTTCTAGTATGAACGACAGGCATGCGCCTTCAGCCCCTCATGGCAATTCAAGACAATTTGATTTCTGGCTGGGTGAGTGGGACTTAACCTGGCCTAACGGTGGCCAGGGTGAAAACATCGTTACCCTGGAACTTGATAGCAGCGTCGTCCAAGAGGCATTCAATGGTCAACCGGCAATCCAACTGATCGGTCGTAGTGTTTCGGTTTTTGTACCCCGTGAAAATTTATGGAAGCAAACGTGGGTGGATAATCAGGGTGGCTATCTCGATTTTACCGGCGGTCTGGTAGAAGGGCGGATGATTCTATCCAGAGCAGCTGTCAACCCGGAAGGCCAGCCGATTATTCAACGTATGGTGTGGTACAATATAACCTCCGATTCTCTTGACTGGAATTGGGAGCGCTCAAATGATAGCGGAAAAAGTTGGGAGAATTTGTGGCAGATTCATTATAAGCGCAAATCAGCTCTATGAGGCGAGCCCAGAAAGTAAAAGATTCGATGGTTCCGGGCGTACGGGGAATTAAACCTTGGAAACGCGAAATCTCTCCCTTAGTTTTTAGCCCTAGATGCCAACAACCGGAACAGTCAGTCTGAAATGAAAAAATTTAACCTCATCCTGCCCCTATTCTTTGTTCTTTTCACTACTTGTGAAGAACCTACAAAAGGGACAAACGAAAATAATGAAGATTATACCACCCCAAAAAAAATTGTATTTAGATCAAACAGAGACGGCAATCGTGAAGTCTACATCATGAATGTGGATGGAAGTAACCAGAAAAACATGACTAATAATCCCGCTCAGGATGGGTATGCCCAATTCTCCCCAGATGGGTCTCGGATTGTGTTTGAGTCATTGAGAGATGGCAATCGTGAAGTCTATATTATGAATGTGAATGGAACCAATCAGACAAATTTGACAAATAACTCCGCCGAGGATGGGTACCCCCAATTCTCCCCAGATGGGTCTCAGATTGTATTTCTGTCACAGAGAGACGGTAATATTGAAATCTACACCATGAACCTGGATGGAAGTAATCAGACCAACCTGACAAATAATAGCGGGTATGATGATTATCCCCGATTCTCTCCCGATGGGTCTCAGATTGTGTTTCTCTCATTGAGAGACGGTAATTGGGAAATCTATCTTATGGATATAGATGGAAGCAATCAGACCAACCTGACAAATAACCCCTTTGTGGATGGCTACTCCCAATTCTCCCCGGATGGGTCTCAGATTGTGTTCTATTCTAACAGGGATGGTAATGATGAAATATACCGAATTGATAAAGATAGGAGCAATCAAACTAACCTGACCAATAATAGTGGTAATGATAGGTCTCCCCATGTTTCTCCCGACGCGTCTCACATTGTTTTCTATTCAAACAGAGATGATAATGATGAAATATACATCATGGATAAAGATGGGAATAATCAAACTAACCTGACTAATAATAGTGGGGACGATAGGTCTCCACAGTTTTCCCCAGATGGGTCTCAGATTTTATTCGTTTCGAGACGAGACGGTATTTGGGAAATCTATATAATGGATATAGATGGAAGTAATCAGATGAATCTGACAAACAATCCCAATGAGGATTGGTACCCCCAATTCCAACCGTAACCGGATGACCAGCCATGACCTGTGCCCCAAAAACTGGACTAGAAGCAGTCCTAATGGCGGCCGTCAGGAAAATGCCCGTAATGGTAGCGCTGAGAAAGGTTAGCGGTCTGAGGCCCAACTCGCAACCAACGCGAACAGTTGGTACTTAGCGGCATTCTCCAAACAAAGCCAGGGTAATCCAGACCATTCCAGCGGTAACAAAAAACCCGCCTTCACCAATTGGAGTGGCGGGTCCACCGATGGGCGGAATGGTTGTAGCGCATAGGGGAATCGAACCCCTGTTACCGGCGTGAGAGGCCGGCGTCCTAACCCCTAGACGAATGCGCCTTATTGCATATCGGCCCGGGAAATGTCGTCCGGCCGGTACCCCGTTGGGGAACAGGGATTCGAACCCCGACCTTGTGATCCAGAGTCACATGTCCTGCCATTAGACCATTCCCCAGTCAAAAAACTCCCCGCAATATTAATCCCAAACGGTGAGGCGGGCAAGACGCTATCAGGGCAGCCGTCCGGGCCTATAGCGAACGCAGGAAGCGCTCCAACTGTTCTTCTTTAAGGAAGCGCACCACCACCCGGGCCGAGCTGGTCAGCAGGCTCACGTCCACCTCCACCACGTAGGTGACCTCCTGATCGGTAGTGCCCAACCGCACGTCCACGGCGTAGCCGCTGGTGGTGACGGCCAACATGGAGACGAAGCGCTTCTGCCGCACCGCCGTTATCCCCTGGCTGGGGAAATAGCGCTCCCAGGCCAGATCGGGGCTGTCCACGATCACCACCCTGGCCCGGCCGGAGGCATCCTGCAAAGTCACCACCGGCGTCACCCGGAAATTGCCCCTGGCAATGCCCCTTAGCAGCTCCGGCGAAAAATTAAAACTGCTTTTGTCGTAACGCACGGCCCGCATGGAACCGCTCTCCCGGGTGGAGACGTAGGGCAGGCTATATAGCATGTCCTCCAGCAATGTATTCTTGATCCGGTAAGTTATAGGGATATTGAGGAACACCCGCTGCTCGTTGAAGGGGTCCACCACCAGGTCCAGCTGGCCGATCTCGGCGGAATAGGGATTATCGGCTACCCGGCGCAACACATCCTCGAACAGGGCGGTATGGCGAGCCCGCTCCTCGGGCAGGACGCCGAAGCCCTCCAAGTTGAATTCCCGGCTGTAGGCCTCGCCCAACCGCTGGGTCTCCCCCGCCTCGCCCTGGAAACCGGAATAGCGGTCCATGACCTCCTCCAGGTCGGTGAGGGCCTGCTCCAGATCTTCCCGGGCCGCTGGTAGATCCCGGGCGTAATCCTCCGGTGAGATAAATTTGCCCTCCCCTTCCAACCGGCCCGCCGGGACGCCGGCCGCCGGTGGCATGGGAGGCGCATCCAGCCGCACCCCGCTGGCAAAATCCAGCCCTTTGACCATGGCCAGCACCGCCTCCACCAGCTGCTTATTAACCTGGGGGATATCGCTGTATATAGCCTCCACCGTCTCCTGTTTCAAGCCGGCCCAGTTGTCCATGTCCAACAGTTGCAGACCCATCACCAGGCGAGCGTCCTCGCGGCGGTAGGTACCCATGAGCAGCAGACTGTTGCCCGCCAACCGGGTCCCCTTGGCAACTCTTTTTGCCGAGCGGGACTCCAGGAAGGGAGCGATCTGGCCGGCGTCCCGGGCCCTGAGCAGCGGCTCCTCCTCCAGGCGTAGCAGAATCATATCCTTGAGCGCCTTGGAGAGCCAATCCAGATTGGCATCGCCCGCCAGGTTATCGAAGTCGATGACATACAGGGTGACTATTCGTGAGCGCTGGGCAGCCAGGCGCGGACCGGTCATCAGGGCCGGGGCCATCGAGCATAGTAAAACGGCCAACCATA
>JACZSB010000185.1 GCA_022574435.1 Fidelibacterota bacterium | reverse complement strand
GGTAACGGTGGTCATTTTCGGCGGCGTGCACGTACCACTGGGGGACAATGCCCTCTACCCGGCCGGTCGCTGGGAGACCCCCCTGGGCGATCTGCAGGTGGATGCGGAAGCGGGCCAGGCAATCCTCCGGCGGGCCGGGGATCATCTGCGGCCCGACAGCGAGGGCCACCGGTACGAACACTCCCTTGAAGTTCTGACCCCCATGGTCAAGTATTTCTTTCCTGTCGCCGGAAGAAGAGGTAGGCGCCCCAGGGATAGAATCGCACAGAGATAAAACCGGCTATTCCATTGGGTTGGATCTCGATGGGATGGTTAAACTGGGCAATGATAAAGCTGGTGGGCTGCTGTTCCAGGCTGCCTTCAAATAACCTGATTTTAAAAGGGTCCTTATAATGGAAGAGCAGCTCGACGATACCATCGGCCACGATGCGCTCGGACGAGGTGGTTTGGGCGCTACCGGCGGGATTCAAGTTGTTTAAAATCAGGTGGCGGAAGTAACTTCGCTGCCGTTGTTCCAATATAATTGATATAGATTAACCGAAAATATGCCGAACAGACCTTTATGCTAAGCCGACCCGGGCCCCGATTCGCTATTATCGGGCTGATGCTTTTGTGGGTCATTTATGCCTTGATGCCCACGGTGCAATACCGAGCGCTGACTGATGAGCAGAAGGAAGCCCGCCGGATAGAGGGTACCCTGGAACTTCTGGAGCATCGGATCATCAACCTGGGGCTGGACTTGCAAGGGGGCATCCACTTGGTACTGGAAGTGGACCTGCCGGCGTTGGTGCGCTCCCTGGCCGATGGCCGTGACGACCGGCTGGATGAAGTGCTGTCACAGACTGCCGCCGAGGTGGCGATCACAGACGACGAATTCTTTGATGTATTCGCCACTCAGGCCGCCGCCGCCAACTTGCGCCTGATCCGCTATTTCTCTTCCCAGGGCACGAAGCTACCCGAGATCATTGATGGCTTGCGCGCTGAGGCCGACGACGCGGTGTCCCGCGCCCTGGAAATCATCCGCAATCGGGTGGACCAGTTCGGCGTATCCGAGCCGACCATCCAGAAATCGGGCCGGCGGCGGATAATCGTGGAGCTGGCCGGCATCAAGGACCCGGAGCAAGCGCGCAAGCTGATCCAGAACACCGCCCTGCTGGAATTTAACCTGCTACAGGATATTAGCGTCGCCCAGGAAGTCATGCTAAAACTTGATGACGTCATCAAGGTCGGCGGCGGGCCGACGGAGGAGCTGGCATCGGCCCAGGACACTATCGCCGGAACGACGGTTGCCGAGGATACCGGCCTGGAGGCCGTGCTGGGCGCCGGCCGGGACACCGCCGCCGCCCCGGAGGGCCTGGCTATCTCGGCTGCGGCCATCAGCGCCAATCCTTTCACCGCTTACGTCCATGTCCACGGCAACGACCTGGTGGTGCCTGCGCGCTACCGGCACGCGGTGGAAAATCTGTTGGCCTCCCCGGTAGTCAGGGCCAATATTCCCAGCGATGGCGCTTTCCTCTGGAGCGCCCGCACCGAGCAGCTGCCGGTCCATGACGGGGAACAAAATTTCTACCAACTGTATTACGTCTACCGGGAGCCGGGGCTCACCGGCGGGGTGATCACCAAAGCCCGGGCCGACATCGGCGCCCTGGGCTCTTCAGCTTCCAGTCAGCCGGTGGTCAATGTGTCCATGAACAACGAGGGGGCCAAGGTGTGGGCCCGCATGACCGGGGCCAACGTGGGCCGCCGGGTGGCCTTGGTGCTGGACAAGAAAGTCCACATGGCGCCGGTCATCAACAGCAAGATTCCCAACGGGGCCACGGTCATCGAGGGGATGGATAGCATGGAAGAGGCCAAGATGATCGCTATCGTGCTACGGGCCGGTTCGTTGCCGGCGCCGGTTTCCATCGTGGAAGAGCGATCGGTGGGGCCGACCATGGGGCAGGATTCAATAAATATGGGGGTCAGAGCGGCCTCGATCGGCGGATTCCTGGTAATAGTGTTCATGTTGGTTTATTATCGTGTCAGCGGATTGATCGCCACCTCCGCTTTGATCTTCAATATCCTGATCGTGCTGGCGGCCCTGGCTTCCCTGCGGGCCACCCTGACTCTCCCCGGTATCGCCGGCCTGATCCTGACAGTAGGGATGGCGGTGGACGCCAACGTGCTGATCTTCGAGCGGATCCGCGAGGAGTTGGAGAAAGGCAAGTCTGTGCGGGCCGCCATCGACAGCGGTTACGCCCGGGCCACGGTCACTATTGTCGACGCCAACGTCACCACCATCCTGGCGGCCTTGGTGCTGTTCCAGTTCGGCAGCGGGCCCATCAAGGGCTTCGCGATCACCCTCTTCTGGGGCATTGCCGCTTCCATGTTCACCGCCATTTTCATGACCCGCACTATCTTCATGGCCATCACCCAGCGCCCTAAAATCAAAACCTTGAGTATCTGAATGCGCCTGCTGGCCCATACCAATATCGATTTTTTGGGAAAACGCAAGATGGCGACGGTTATATCATTTTCTCTGATTGTAATGGGCTTGGTCTCGCTGGTATTGAAAGGCGGTCCCCTGCTGGGCATCGATTTCACCGGCGGCACCCTGGCCCAGCTGCAATTCGCCGTGCCCACCAATGTGGCGGAGATCCGGCTGGTACTGCTGGAAAACGGCTTCAGCCGGCCCACCATCCAGCGATTCGGCTCGGACAACGAGATGCTGATTCGGATGCCGGCGGAGGAAACCGTCCAATTTTCCGACCGGCTTAAGAGCGCCCTAACCGATTACAAGTTCACCATCCGCCGGCTGGAAACGGTGGGGCCCAAGATCGGCGAGGAACTCAAGGGCAAGGCCCTCTGGTCGGTCTTCTATGCCCTGCTGGGTATCCTGCTCTACATCACCATCCGGTTCGATCGCTACTACGCCCTGGGGGCGGTGGCGGCGCTGGCCCACGATGTGCTCATCACCCTGGGGATTTTCTCACTGCTCAACCTGGAGATCGACCTGGCGATCCTGGCCGCCTTTCTGACCATCGTGGGTTACTCCCTGAATGATACCATCGTGGTGTTCGACCGGATCAGGGAGAACGCCAAGACCCAGCGGCGGGCCGAGTTCTACGCCACCGTCAACCGATCGGTAAACCAAACCTTGGGCCGTACCGTGATCACCTCCCTCACTACCTTAATGGTAGTTACGACCCTTTTTCTCATCGGCGGCGAGGTGATCAAATACTTTGCCTTCGCCATGATCGTAGGTGTGATCGTGGGCACCTATTCCTCCATCTACGTTGCCAGCCCATTGATGGCGGCCCTGGAAAGCCGCGCCCAGGAGCGGTCCGGGAAGTAGATGGCGTCCTTCCCCGGCCTCTGTTCTCTACCATACAAACCATAACGACACAGGTCATAACTATGCCGGTAACAGCAGTGATTGGCGGGCAGTGGGGCGATGAGGGCAAGGGCAAGATCGTCGACACGCTCTGCGAGGAGATGGACCTCGCTGCGCGCTACCAGGGTGGCGCCAATGCCGGGCACACCGTCAAAGTAAAAGACAAGACCTTTATCCTGCACCAGTTGCCATCCGGCATCCTGCATCCGGGCTGTATCTGCCTGCTCGGTCCCGGGATGGTAGTGGACCCGATTGCATTCGTTGAAGAGCTGGACCAGCTGCGGAAGCTTGGTATCGATACCGCCGGGCGGGTACAGATCAGTCTCACCGCCCATATAGTGACGCCGGTGCACAAGGCCATGGACCGGGCCACCGGTGGCGTGATTGACACCACTCGCCGGGGCATCGGACCGGCTTATGGCGACAAGGCCCGCCGGATCGGCATCCGGGCGTTCGACCTTCAGGACATCGCAGGCACTGGCAAATTTTTGGTTGATCGGTTAAAGATCGCCCTGCAGCAGGGGGAGGTGATCGCCAAGGAGCTGGGTGACATAACGACTGAGGTGGAGCAGTTTTTCGCTGCCGCCCTGCGGATCACCGACTTGGTGGGCGACACCACCGCCACCCTCCAGGATGGTTTGGCTACCGGTAAAAATATCCTCATCGAGGGAGCCCAAGGTACTCTACTGGACCTCGACCTGGGCACATATCCCTTCGTCACCTCATCCCATCCCACGGTAGGCGGCATCGGCACCGGCCTGGGCCTGCCGCCGGGGAGCATCGACCGCCTGGTGGGCATATTCAAGGCCTACACCACGCGGGTGGGGGCCGGCCCCTTTCCCACCGAACTTACTGACGATGTGGGCCGGCGGCTGCAGAAGGAGGGCTCCGAGTTCGGGGCCACCACCGGCCGCCCGCGCCGCTGTGGCTGGTTCGACGCCGTGGCCGCCCGTTACGCCTGCCAGGTTAACGGCTTCACCGAGTTGGCCCTCACTAAACTCGATATCCTGGATAATTTCGAGACCATCATGGTGTGCACCGGCTACGAGGTCAATGGCGAGCGGGTGCCGGGATTTTCGGCTGCCGTCCATGCCCTGGAGCAGGTTACGCCGGTGTACGAACGGCTGCCCGGTTGGGGGAAATCCACCAGCGGTCTCAAATCCGCCGCCAAACTACCCAAGCAGGCCCGGGCCTACATCAGCCGCCTGGAAGAACTGGCCGGAGTGCCTATCAAACAGGTGTCCATCGGGGCCGAGCGCCACCAGATTCTATCACTATGACCACCCAGACACGCCTTATGCTGGTGTTCACCGGCATGTGTCTGATCTGGGGCTCAACCTTCGTGGCCTTGAAAATGGGCATGGAGGGCACACCACCTCTGCTGGGGGTGGCCCTGCGCCACCTGCTGGCCTCAGCGATCCTGTTCGCCGTTATCCGTTTGAAAAGGTTCACCATTCCTACCGACCCCCTGGCCTGGAAGCAGTATTTCACGCTGGGGTTGCTCAACTTTTTCTTGAGCTATTCCCTCACGTATTTGGGCGCCCAATTTATCTACAGCAATATCACCGCCCTGCTGTGGGCCTCATTCCCTATCACCACGGCCCTGGTGGCCCATTTCACCCTGCCGGCCGAGCGGCTGCGGCCACTGAAGACCGCGGGTATCGCCGTAGGGTTCGGCGGGGTGCTGCTTATATTTTACGGCTACGGCTTCGGCCAGAGCCAGAACCTGCTGCTGGGTATGTGGCTGGTGATGGCGGCGGTGGTGGCCGGCACCTGGCCCGGGATCTATCTCAAGCGCACCGGGGCCCGGTCCAATCCCATCGTCCTCAACGGCGTGGCCACCGGCATCGGGGGATTGGCCACCCTGGTGGTGAGCCTGGCCTTCGAGGATGTGGGGAGCATGGTCTGGAGCCCGGCCAACCTGGGCCTGCTGTTGTACCTGGCACTGTTCGGGACAGTATTGGCCTGGGTGGCCTACTACTACCTGCTCGAGCATATTGAAGTGGTGAAGGTGTCGTTCGTGGGCTTTATCTCCCCGGTGCTTGCCATCTTTATGGGGATGATCGTCCTGGGCGAGCACCTGCCCTCCACCGTTTACCTGGGGACGGCCCTGGTGCTGGTGGGCATCTTCCTGGCGGACGCCCGGCGCTACCTGCGGCTGTATGTTAGAGGCTAGGGGCTTGAGGCTAGGGGCTCGGGGCTTGGGGGGAGACCTCCGCTAAGAACCTCACCCCCGTCACAGGAGTGCCGTCCACTCTCCCAAGGCCTCACGTAGGTCATCTGGGGAGAGGGGATCTGGCGTTATGCTGGCTTGCCCATATACCTTGAAGTATAGTTATGCCCTTGAATTTCCACCTTGACCTCAGCGGAATCGCTTCCCCTCTCCCCTGGGCTCTCCCAGGTGCATGTGGGAGAGGGGCCTCGCGGAGCGAGCGGGGTGAGGTAGCAGCGGGCCAAG
>JACZSB010000184.1 GCA_022574435.1 Fidelibacterota bacterium | reverse complement strand
TGACCTGGGGGTTGCTATCTCTTCCTCAGAGATCACCGATGACACGATAGATGTTGTGGACAGCAAGCAGGACAACACCCTGGCCGGCGACCCGGAGCGAGCCGCACTCTATCGCATTTTGACCAGGCTCAGCCTGAGGTACGCCCAGCTGGACCGTGGCGCGCGGGAATCGCTGGAGCAGGCGCTGCAGCCTGAACCGGGCTGATGAAAGCGCAATTTCGAAATCAATCGACCACAGCGGAAGCCAGATGAACACCACCATTAATTATTTCCATGAATCCAAGCGTAGCGCTGAGCCCATAGTAATGGTCACCGCCTACGACTTCACCATGGCCGCCCTGGCCGAGGCGGCCGGTATCGGGGCGCTGCTGGTGGGTGATTCCCTGGGGATGGTGGTCCAGGGGAAGGCCTCCACACTGTCGGTGACCCTAGATGAGATCATCTATCATACCGGCATGGTGGTGCGCGGCGCCCCCGGTTCGTTTGTGCTGGCCGACATGCCGTTCATGTCCTACCAGGTTTCGGTGGAGGCGGCGCTGGAGGCCTGTGGCCAGGTGATGAAGGAGGCGCTGGCCCAGGGTGTGAAACTGGAGGGTGGCGAGGTGATCTGCCCCCAAATCAAAGCCTTGGTGGGCATTGGGATTCCCGTCATGGGGCATATCGGTCTGCAGCCGCAGTCGGTGCACCTGTACGGTGGATTCGGCAAGCGGGGGAAAACTCAGAAGGAACGGGAGCTGCTGTTGCGCTCCGCCAGGCTGGTTGAAGAAGCAGGCGCCTTCGCCATCGTCCTGGAAAACATCTCCCATTCGCTGGCCGAAGAGATCACTGCGGCGGTGCGGATTCCCACCATCGGGATTGGCGCCGGTCCCGCCTGCTCCGGGCAGATCCAGGTGTTTCACGACCTGTTGGGACTGCAACCCGATTACCAGCCGCGCCACTCCAAACGCTACGCCGCCATCGGTGAGTCGATCATCACCGCCCTTAACAGCTACGCCGCCGACGTCCGCCAGGGCCAATTCCTCTCTAAATGAAGGTCCTTAAAACGGTGGAAGCCGTCCGCGCATTCCGGCGGTCGCTCTCCGGCAGTTTGGGTCTGGTACCCACCATGGGGGCCATGCACGAGGGGCATCTGTCGCTGGTGCGCCTGGCCCGGGAGCGCTGCGACGCGGTGCTGGTCTCAATCTACGTCAATCCCACTCAGTTCAATTCCACGGCAGATTACCAAACCTATCCCCGGGCGCTGGAAGACGATTTGGCAATGCTCACGTCATTGGACGTGGCGGCGGTGTTCCGGCCCACTGACCTGATCATCTACCCGGATGGGATGGTCACCACAGTTAAGGTAGCGGAACTCGGAGCCCATTGGGAGGGTGCCCACCGGCCCGGCCATTTCGATGGCGTAGCCACGGTGGTGGCCAGGCTGCTTAACATCACCACCCCGGACCTGGCCTGCTTCGGCGAAAAGGATTACCAGCAGCTGTTGGTGGTGCGGCAGCTGGTGCGTGATCTGAATATGGCAGTGGAGATCATTGGCGGTCCCACCATCCGGGAGACCGACGGCCTGGCCCTGTCCAGCCGCAACGCCCTGCTCACAGCGACCGAGCGTTCCCGGGCTCCGCACCTAAAGCAGGCCTTGGATAATGCCGCCCGGTTGATTGGCCAGGGGCGGCCGGCGCCCCAGGTGCTGGAGGATGAGATCGCGGCGCTCAGCGACCGGGGCTTTGAGATAGATTACCTGGCCCTGGTAGACGGGGCCACCCTGGAGGCACTCTCCGATCCCAAACCGGAAGCCCGCCTGTTAGTGGCTGCTCATTTGGGATCTGTCCGGCTGATCGACAACCGGGCGCTTTAGATCTCACGGCGGTCCCGCCAAATTTACTTCGACACGGCAACAGCCCGGCCTAGACCAAAGCGGCGGATAATAGTCCATTGGCTTACAACAATTTCAGAGGCGACCTGATTAAGTATCGGATTGGCCGGTTGTTATATTGGTTTTAGCAGGCAATAGGCCGGAGCGCAGGGTTCCAGGTCACATCTCGGGCTGGCCGGCAACTGCTAAAACTCGAGTGGGGCAGGACTGGCTTACCTATTATTTTTCAGTCTTAAATCGGCATAGTCCTGATCGGTATCGAAGTCCACCAGCACGGCCCGTGAATCCACCGGCAGCGCTATTGAATCCGCGGCGTGGCGGCGGAGCACTCCCTGGGCGCCCCGGTCGCCTTTTAAGGCCATGATCTCGCTGAAGAAGCGCCGGGGAAATAGTACCGGATTGCCTTGCCGGCCCTGGTGGGCAGGATATACGATAGCATTACAGCCCTGCTTGGTGAACTGCTCCCTGAGTTCCACCAGCGTTTTGACGTCCACCAACGGCATGTCCGCCAGGACGAAGAGCGCTCCTTGTACTTCAGGTTTAAGGGCTTGCAACCCCGCTTTCAGGGAAGACGCCAACCCTTGCCGCCAACGACGGTTGACCACCCCCTGCACCGGAAGGCCCTCCAGCGCCTGTATTATTGCGTCCCCGTTGAAGCCGGTGACCACCACCAGCGGTCTGAAATCGGCGGCCAGGACCTGGTCAACCACCGTGGCGATCATCGGGCGGCCATTTACTGGGAGCAGCAGTTTGTGGCCCGCCTGCATGCGGGTGGACCCGCCGGCTGCTAGAACCACGGCGGCGACGCGATTTACGCTGTCAGCGGCGCTGGACACAATGCATCAATGCCCGGACTACGGCCGGTGGAGTGCCTCAGGCTGAATTTGCAGTCGCCGGATCAGTGCGCCGGTGGCGGCGAATATGGCATTGCAATCAACCCGGGCTCTGCTGGGGTTGGCCGACCGGCTGTTGATTACCAGATTGAGCATTACCGTATCTGCCTCGTGTTTATCGCTTAAACTTGCGGATTGGTGACCGGATAATACCGATCAGACCGTGGCCCCGCCCGATGGATGCTCCGGTTGAGTTACGGCACATTACTATGCCCGGCCCATAGCCACCGGGCGGATAATCGGTGGTATATAGGAATCAGGCTACGGTTATCTTTTTTCACAGCCGATTGCAATTTTGTGTTTACGCCCTTTGCTTTCCCAAAGGAATATACCCTAAATTAACTGTTGCCGGAATGCTAATTCTACTGCTGAGCGAAGGTCGTGCGACAGGTGCCAGCGTTGGTGGCGGGTAGCGGTTCGACGGTTATCGGACCTTCCGGTGAGCCGGTTTTACATTGGATCAATTAGAATTTGTATTTTTCCAGTTGCCGGGTTAAATTTTCTTGATTATAGCAATCACTTTAAACCTTTTAAAATCAAAGTTTTTAGCGGAACAGGGTGAGTTGCACAGAAGATCGTTCGGGGCGAATAAACACCGCGAAACTTTTGATCCGATGAGTGCCGATTGGACAGCCCATAATTGCAAGATGATAATCGATCACTATGGAGAGTATAATGGATGACGATAAACGGCAGTTTGACACCCAGACCGCTTTGCGCCTACTGGCCTCCAAGGAAGCGGGCATTGCACTAGTTCCGCTGGCCGAGATGGAGCAGCCGCAGGCCACCCTGTTCTGGGCGGCAATTTTCTTCGGCATTTTCACTGCGATTTTCGGTTCGCTGGTATCTTTATTGACCACGGCTTACAGCAATACGCCGGTCATCTATATTCTTGGATTGTTCCTGATTTCATACTTCGGTTTTTTCCTGGTGTTCACCATCCGCGGGTTTGCCAAGAAGAAGAAAATCAGGCGTCAGTCGCTCCACACGGATTATACCGGCGACGACTCCCTCACCCGCCGGGTTGGTACCATCGAGCGACGGATTTTCATGGAGAAAATCCACCAGGATCTGGGCATGTTCGTTTTTGATAAGGCCCGCACTATCTCGTTCGACGAATTCAACAAGATCATTGACGATTTGATGGTTTTCGAAGGGGAGGATCCCCGTCGTCAGAAGTTCAATCAACGACTGCTGGCGGAATCACTGATCACCATCGATAAGTCCGACTCCAACCACTGGACGGTGTCGTACGATCCTGAGCTGATCCTGGCTGTCTGATCGCCCGGCAGCGTTTTCGTTCATCCCGCCGGCTGCATTATTCTATTCAGACGCCTGGCTGGTGCTCCCGCCGCAGATGCACCATTACCGCCTCCAATACAGCGCGGCTCACCGCACTGGCCTTGTCTGAAACGGTGCGATAGTTCACCGTAGCGCCCCGGGGATCGATGTCGGCTATTTTAAGTCCGCTGGCCATGGGCACCAACGGCGAGATCAGTCCCCGGACCAGTCCGGTTATGGGCGCTACGATTTCGTGGCTGCCAATGGTTCCCAGCCGCTGCCCTGATTCCACCAGCGCGCCGAAATCAACTTCCCACTTCAAGGTACCTTCGGCCGGGGCGTAAATCACCCGGCGGGCCGTTTCGCCTCCCAGCTTGCCGGGGATGCCGGTATCGGGTTGCGCGCTGCCAGACCAGATCACCCGGCCCAGAGTATGCCCTCGCCTGGTTTCCACCACGGCCCCGCAATTGCCCCCGGCGGTGAATCCCGGTCCCAGTCCGATGACAAACGGCGACATCAAGCCGGAGTCGCTGCCGGAGCCCTTAAGCATCCGGGCGTCAACAGTTATTTGGGGGGCCAGCTGCCGGGCCATGAGCGGAGAATCTTCCAGCACCGGTATCTGTCCGGCTGAAATTATTTTAGGGGCGTTTTCCGCCGTGGCGCGCACCCCCTGGATATCCTCGACTGCGGAGATACCTTCCAAAATGGCATCACTGAAGGTCACCGGGCGGCGAATGGCCAGCGGGCGGGGCAGGTCGGTCAGGAACACACCGATGCCCACCCGCCGCAGGGTCAGGGCGACGGCACTGCCCAGCTCACCGGCTCCCCGCACCCACAGCCGGAGCGATTCAAACAAGGCTGGCGTTTTACTGCCGGTGGCCACCGGCGCAGTTGATGGCCCCGGTGAATGCTCATGTGTGCTGGGAGTTTTAGGCGGCATACGGCAGCTGGAATTTAGGATGTAATGCTGGGCGCCGGGAGCCGTGGCGACCATGCCCGTCTACAGGCGGTGGAGCTCTCCGTCCCTGAGGCTGCCCCAGAAAGTGGGGCCGTCGTAGCGGGCCTTGATCGCCCGGGCCAATCGCCGGGCCGGCTGGGGCCACCGGTCGGCCTGATTTATAAAATAACTAACCGGCTGGTTGCCGGGGATCTTGGTCCGGTAGCCGTGACTGGAAGTCACTACTTCGGCGATGAAATCGACATCCAGCGGGAAATCCGGCGCCACGCCCCAGAGGGACTGGAACAGCTCAGGGCGATGGACCAGGCCCTGCTCTATAGTGGTATCAACAACGGATGCGCCCACCACCACTACGATGTGAGTGGCGCACTCCGGCACAGCCGGATCGTGCATAGAGTGGGCCTTCAGGGGTAACTTCCGTGCGCCATCGCACTCCACCAACGCCAGGCTGGAGCGGGCCAGCAGGGTCGCCAGCAGTTGGGGGGATATGCCGAGCAGCTTGCCATCTTCAATTTGTGAAGACATGACCATCAGAGGATTAGTCTTATCGAATGGTAACGGGGGGACAGAGCCCAACCCGTGCAGCAGCAGTGGCGGTGGTTGGATATGGGCCTCTGACTTGGTCAGCGAGGTCAAGAGCACCCGGGGATGGTGCCCCGCCAGTTCCGCGCCCAGGCGCAACAGCAGGCCGGTCTTGCCGCCCCCGCCCAAGATGGCCACGCAAGCGCCGGACAACGATTGGGGATCCTTCGCCAGCAGGGCATAAAAGTCCATGTGCCAATGTAGCCATATTACTGCGGACCAGTCTATCGTCAATTTTCCTTGGTGGCTGGTGGGTCGCGG
>JACZSB010000183.1 GCA_022574435.1 Fidelibacterota bacterium | reverse complement strand
TTACGCGCTGTCACTTGCAGATTTCCGGATACGGGCCGGATACGCATTCACATTTCTCGATGGGCGTCAATTGGATTTAGGATCCAGTGTCCCTTTGGATGTGGAGGTTCGAGTCCTCTCCGCGGCACACAAATGTAGTAGAGGACGAGAAGTTTATGCCGAGTCAGACGAGGTAAGTCCTCTCCGCGGCACGATCCGGCCCCACTATCGGTGGGTGCTTGCCCCGCTTTCAGCGGGGTTCAGTTCATGTACCTCCCGTAGTGAAATATAGAAAGGGGCATGAAAACGGGGCAGACCACCGTCTTTGCGAGGTACATTTTACCCAACGGTGACCAGTATTGGAGCATAACAAAGATTGGACAGCTGAAACGATCCTGCGCAAGACGCTTACTGTGCAGCCCCGCCGTTGGCGGGATTCCGTCAGTTAAATCTTGGAAGGGTGAAATTTGTCTCTGAGTTTTAGCCCCAAGTTGTTCACATTGCGTTGACGACGGACATCTTGGCTAGGGCGGCGCCAAGGCATGACCTCTGCGGATTCATTTCTACTATAGGGCGCGCAAAACAGGGTGAAAACGCATCCCGCGCTGTGTAATCTAAACCTTTGAGCCGCAGTATTCCGTTTTTAGATTGCAGTCTGTAGACTCTATAAGCCTTAGAATATGTACAACCTCTATACAGCGCTTTGGTCCACGCAAAAATTCAAGATCAGATGAGCCATTAAGATTAAATGAAATTGCAGCCCCGGATTTTATCGCTTGTCATCGGCATCCTGATTGTCTCCTTTCTTGCGCTGTCCATACCATTGTACTGGTACACCCGTAGCGCGCTGGAGGATGAATTGGACAAGCGACTACTAAGTACCGCTGAAATAGCCGCAAACCAGCTGCGCCAAGATTTATTGGCCAGCCTTGCCCGGGAGCCGGCTCTGACTACGGTCAGAGCGACCCTGGAACGGGATCTGTCAACTTTTCTGGTCGACGGCATAGAAGGACTGGCCGTTTACGCGTCGGACGGCGTCGAACTGGCCTGGAGCAGCCCCACACGATCAGATCGACCGGACATCGCCGTTTTTCTACGGAGCCTCTCGAATATACAGTACCCGGTGGAACGTGCAGTCTCCGAGCTGTACCGATTGTCCGAGGGTGATTATTTCAAAGCAGCGGCCGTATCGATGGAGGTTGGGATGCAATCGCCCCTGGTTCTGGTTGTCTGGGGAGGGGCCGATTTCATGGCCGTTATCGATCAGATAATAGGGAGCATATTCTGGACCGTCCTGATCTCGATTGTGATTGCGGTCAGCCTGGCTGCGGTCTTTTCACGATCGCTGATTCGCCCGGTCATGGAGCTTGCCGCCTACGCGCGGTCGATACAGAAGAATATTCATTCGGATCCTATGGACCTGGGCCGGACGGACGAGTTTGGTGATCTGAATCTAGCCCTCTCCGAGATGCATACCGAAGTCAGGCAGCATGAGGCATCCATGAAGCAGCTATTGTCGGGCATCGCCCATGAGATCAAGAATCCGCTGGGCGGTATGGAGATCTATACCGGATTGTTGGAGGAGTCGTTATCCGGGGAGGCTGATGGGGTAGAGTCGGCCGATCATCGAGCTTATCTTGAAAAGGTCACCAGGGAACTGCGCCATCTGAAGCAGATCGTGTCGGAATATCTAGATTACGCCAAGCCGCTTAAAAGTCATCTGGAGCCGCTTAAGATGGAGTTTATCTTCAAGGATATCCTTTTAATCCTTCAACCTGAGATCAGGCAGAAGGGCGTCACGTGTCAAATATCAGGCAGGGGTGTCGTACTGGGGGATGAATCCAAACTCAGAAGAGTATTTGTAAATTTGCTGAAGAACAGCCTGGAAGCCGTGGACCGCAAGAGCCATATCGGTATCACTATCGAGAGCCGGGATCATGGAGTGAGTGTGATGATATCTGATAATGGTCGGGGTATTCCGCAGGCGGACCTTGAACAGATCTACGACCCCTATTTTACGACCAGTGAAAAGGGGTATGGTCTGGGATTGACCATTGTAAAAAGCATTATCGACGAAATGAATGGCACGATTCTTGTCGACAGTGTAGTAGATCAAGGGACCACTTTTACGTTGAGGTTCCCCGAGAAATAGCATGAGGAAAACCGTAGAACATACAATTTTGGTCATCGAAGATGACAGCACCATGCGGGAAGGGATCCAGACTGTCCTGGAGAAGGAAGGTTATGCTGTGATCTCCGCGGCCGACGGTCTGGAGGGCAGGCGCGTCTTTCAGACCCACCATCCCAGCCTGGTGATTACCGATTTGAAGTTACCTGGCAGAAGCGGGATGCATCTCCTTCACGATTTCCTGGAGACGATTCCCTCCCTTCCGGTCATCCTCATCTCGGCCTATGGGACCATCGATCTGGCGGTGAGCGCGTTGAAATCGGGCGCCAGGGATTTCATCGCCAAACCATTCTCCATCGACGAACTTAAAGCGAAGGTCTCGGACGCCCTCGAAGGACAGCCTATGACCGAGGCTAAGAGCGAGGCCATTCCCACCTTTTACGGGATGGTTGGATCGTCACCCCAAATGGAGGAGCTGCAGGTACGGATCAAACAGGTCGCCGGGGTGGATAGTCCGGTGCTGGTCACCGGCGAGAGCGGCACGGGTAAGGAATTGATATCCCGCGCCATCCACGATGAAAGCAGCCGCAGGGATAATGTCTATCTGGCGGTGAATTGCGGCGCATTTACCGATACCCTTCTTGAGAGTGAGTTATTCGGCCATGAAAAGGGATCATTTACCGGTGCCATAAAAACACATAAAGGGATCTTCGAACAGGCGGATAGGGGCACGATCCTGCTGGATGAGATCGGAGAAATATCGCCGCAGCTGCAGATCAAACTTCTCAGAGTGTTGCAGCAGCAGTCTTTTCAGCGCCTGGGTGGCACGGGAGAAATCAACACCGATGTGCGCGTGATCGCCGCCACTAACCGGAACCTGAAGCAAGCGATCAAGGCCAAGCGGTTTCGTGAGGACCTGTATTTCCGGCTCAACGTACTGCCGATCCACGTGCCACCATTACGAGAGCGCCAGTCGGATATTCCCGACCTGATTGATTATCTTGTTGACGTGAAGTGTCGCAGCCTGGGACGGGGAAAGCCGGATATCAGTGCTGAGGCGGTAAAGAAATTGCAGCGGTACGCCTGGCCCGGCAACATCAGGGAGCTGGAAAACCTTCTGGAGCGGATGCTAATATTTTTTGACAGTGGAATCATCAAAGCAGACGACATCTATTTCGATGAAGACGCCGAAATATCAACCGTGAGCGGGGATAACCTGATGGAGGTGCTGGAAGATACGGAGTACCGAATGATCAAGAATGCCCTGGAAAAATCAGGCGGTGTCAAGCAACGGGCGGCCAGAATGCTGGGTATCAAGACCAGCACCCTTTATTACAAGCTGGAGAAATATGGTTTGCACGACGGGGAAAACGATCCTGAGCACACGCGGGGAGACGAGTTGGAAGATACGAACACCCCATGAAACAGGACGCTCACAGCTGGGCAGCGGTCAGGCCGGCGATGGTCTTGCTACTGCTGCTTATTCCAAGCTTAGCGTGGATGCAGGACCTGGAGGCGCAGTGGAGGAATTACCTCGCTGTTGAGGCCCTGGTGGCAGCGGCCAATGAGACGGAGAGTCGCTGGATCGAGCAGCATGAGAAACGGGGTGTTGAAGTCCGGGAGTTGCAGGCCGGCCGGACTTGGTTCAACGGATGGATTATCGAGCTGCTTATTGCTCGCAAAAGTTCACTCCAGGTGCAATTGGCCGATTCGCTGCACCAAGTTCAGGCTACGATCGCGCAGTTAGAAGCGCAACGGGCCGAGGCATTCTCGGCACTTAAACAGGTCTATCAACAAATTCTACTTGAGGCCGGACCACAGAAAAGATTAACGGTGTCTGAAAAAGAACAGGCGATCACCATCGGACGGCGCTTGATGAATCGGAGCAATGCTGTGCTCGACTTGCCGGACTATACGTCCATTATCGACAGCCCGTATGAGCATGCAGCCCTCAAGCGTATCGTTCTCGAGGATCTGCAGTCGGTTGTTCAGGTCAAACTGGTTTTGATCGACTCGCTGCTGGCCGAAAAGGAGACCGAGGTAGCCTTACTCAACCGCCTCAATGAGTTCCATCGTGACCTGGGTTATCAGTTGAAATCCAACCTCGATCTTTCGGTGGCCGGCTCCCAGGGGGCCGCCAGCCCCAGCGAGCCAGACAACTATGACGGGACAGGAATTCTAACGTTTACCGAAGAGGGGTTGGATGGAATTACGGATAAAGTTCAACCCAATCAGTTGAGTCTACTTGATCAAAACCCGATTCTTCCAGGGGAAACCGACGTACAGCTGGGTATAGCTCCTTTTGACGACGTCATAAATCGGCTCAAAGAGAAGCGCCGGCAGTATCAAGCGCTCCTTCAACGGCTCACGGCAGAGCTGCTCTATTAAAAGTAGTCATCACTGTTTAGCGTTGTCATTACTGGCGTTCTGTAGTGGATATTCCACCCTGGAAGCTGTTGGCGGCCAAATTCAATCGGCGACCTATTTTGATTCCAATGTTCGGGAATCCTTGGCAGCTGCAGAGCCCACATTCGGTTTCACCATACGCGGGCGCATGCACCATGAGCAGCAGGTTGCTCGTCTGAATGTTTCCGGGGAGCTGTTAGGCCAGGTTAATCTGGACGCCGTTCTGACCGATGAGTCCCAACTGCTGGTCAATGCCGATTTGGGTCTTCGATATCGGCTTTCCAGGGCTATACTCCTTCAAGGCAACTTGAGTCATTTTCAAAAATCGTTTTACGACCGCGCCGGGTCCTACGCCTGGACCGATTACGACGCTTTCATTCGGTTTTCCCCCACAGCTCGGTATACTGGATGGTTCGGTTATCGATATAGAAAGAAAACGCTCGAGGCCCTAGAGCGATTCAGGTTCGGGGAGGACAACCTGGAACTCAGGGGAAGATACAACCTCACCTCGAAGATATTTCTCGAGGGGGTCGTGACCGGGAGCCGTATCATTCATACGGATTTCAACGCCGTGGGCGTGGTGGATGACACCGCCCTGATCCGCCTGGAATATCCCCAAAGAGACCGGGGGGTGGAGGGGCTCATTCACCTGCGCTATTGGGGAAAAGCGATCATCGGCGTGCAGGTTGGTTTTGGCAATATATACTCGAACAGTGCCATCGGGGCGTACACCTCGCTGAGTTTCCAGGTCTACGCTTCCGGCCGGTTGCGGTCATCTACCTTTTACCACGTCGTATTCCGGTTATTAGAAAAGGACTACGCATTCCCGAAGCTCGGTGGGGAGAGCAGGTATCGCGACCCGGAGGAACAGGTCCAAAACCTGGCTCATATTCGCCTGGAACAGGTACTGGGTGGCGGGAGTATTGGCTACCTGCAGATCAGCCTGTTGGAGAATGAGACCATTTTCAATCAGCGCTATTATGATAAGGCGATGGTAGAAGTGGGGATCAAGTATGAGCTGTGACCGGCTTCGGGGAGAAAAATCGCCCCGCTCCCAGTTGCACTCCGTTTATGGGCTGCCACGTTCAGTATCAGCTTTCTGATAAAACTTTCAGTTATTTGAGGCTTTCGCCCCCCGCACAACGGCTGCAAAGCCGATTTAAAATATTTTTCCTTCCAGTTAAGCCTGCCCTGTTCTCCCGATTCAGCCTTTCCCGTTAACCCGTTCGATCCAGCGCCGCTTTTGCTAGCTTCCCCGGCATGTCGTTTGCAGCGCATATCACGTAGGACTGATGCGATTCGCCTGAATAGAAATATCAGGGATTTGGATCTC
>JACZSB010000182.1 GCA_022574435.1 Fidelibacterota bacterium | reverse complement strand
GAAGGGCACCGTCAATGGGAAGTGCTCAGTACGTATGGCGGGGTAGCCGCGGAGCTGGGTAACTACCAGGAACTGGCCCGGGTGTCCCAAATGATGCTGGAGATTTACCCCGATAGCGCCGGCGGCTACACCGGATTGGCTATTGCCCGGTCCTACCGGGATGACTTATCCGGGGCCATCGCCGTGATGGAAGAGGCCGTCGCCCGTTTTCCGGAGCATAGCGACATCAATTATCTCATGGGGCGTTTGTATTATGATGCTGAACGTTATGCAGATGCGGAAGGCCATTTGCTGGGAGCATTGGAACGCATGCCTGCCGCTCGCTATATCAAACGAATCCTGGCCTCCAACTGGGCCGGCATGGAGAAGTTCAGGGCGTCGGATTCCCTGTATGAAGTATTGCTCGACCGCGATCGTGATGACCCGGTGACCCTGAATAATTACGCGTATAGCCTGGCAGACCGCTCCAACCCCAGCCGGAAGCAGCTGAAGATAGCCCGTAAAATGTCCAAGCGATCATTAAAACTACAGCCCGGCAATTCCTCGTTCCTGGATACTTACGGCTGGATATGGTACCAGCTGGGGCGCTATAAAAAGGCCCGCAAGCAGATCGCCCTCAGCCTGAAGGCCAATGGGAATAATGCCATCGTCCTCGATCATTTAGGGGAAGTATACCTGCGGCTCGGTGACCGGGATCAGGCGGAGCAATATTTCCAACAGGCTCGCGAAATCCGGGAAAGCGACAAACCCGCAGAAATACGCGCTTCCGATGAATGAGGAGACCATGACCTATTCGGTTAGCGCCGTGGTGCCGGTGTATAACGAAGTGGGTTCACTACCCCAGCTGCACCGGGAGTTGGCGGCTGTGATCCCGTCCAGTGACCGGGGTGAAATCATCTACATTGACGATGGGAGCGACGACGGCTCCGGCCCGGCTCTCAGAGAGATCGCCGATAGCGATTCCCGGGTTAAAGTACTGACCTTTTACCGCAATTACGGTAAAGCGGCTGCCTTGGCGGCCGGTTTCGAAATCGCCCGGGGGGAGGTGGTGGTCACCCTCGATTCCGACCTGCAAGACAACCCCGCTGAGATCCCGGCCCTGATAGCCAAACTTATGGAGGGCTGGGACCTGGTGACCGGATGGAAGAAGGTGCGCCACGATCCGCTGTCCAAGCGCTGGCCCTCAAAATTTTTCAATTTCGTGGTACGGCTGATGACCGGTGTCAATATCCACGACTCCAACTGCGGCCTCAAAGTCTATCGTTCCGAGTTGGCCAAAAGTCTGGAAATCTACGGCGGCCTGCACCGCTACATCCCGGCCTTGTCCCAGTATAAGGGTTTCCGGGTGACCGAAAAAGTGGTGGAGCACCGGCCCCGGCTCCACGGCCGCACGAAATACGGGCGGGCCCGCTATTTTCATGGCCTGATGGACCTGTTAACCGTGCTGTTTCTGGGGCGCTATTTCCAGCGGCCACTGCACTTCTTCGGCTTGGCAGGGCTGACCTTATCCGGCACGGGTATGGCGATTTCGTTGTACCTGGTGATCAACTGGTTTCGCGGCATCTGGATCGGAAACCGTCCCCTGCTATTCCTGGGCATGCTACTGATTATCGTGGGCGTGCAACTGGTCTCTATAGGCTTGGTGGCGGAGATGTTTGTCCAGCGGCGTCACCAGGAGATGGACCTGATCAAAACCGTCTACTCGGCCGGCGGCGTGCAATCTGTGGCCCGGGAAGAAT
The DNA here is from genome assembly GCA_022574435.1 of Fidelibacterota bacterium. Lineage (GTDB taxonomy): Bacteria > Fidelibacterota > Marinisomatia > SCGC-AAA003-L08 > TS1B11 > JACZSB01. The sequence goes on along the minus strand of JACZSB010000182.1, from coordinate 4,151 downwards.
CTCTCACTTGATGCCAGTCCAATTCGCCCGTCGCCTCAAGGACGGCTAAGTCATATCGCCCGCCAGGGCTTCGATGGTATCCACCAGCGATGACCAGCTGAAGCGCTTTTTCTCCTCGGCGATACGCTTAATCATCTGCGGTCGGTCTACGGTAGTAAAGAATTCAATGATGGCCTGAGCCAACGCCTGTGGGTCATCGGGTGGCACCACCAGACCTGTATGTCCGTCAACCACCACTTCGGGCAATCCGCCCACGGACGTGACGATGCAGGGCACTTCATATTCCTGAGCGATCGAAACGATGCCGCTCTGGGTGGCGGTGAGGTAGGGCAGCACCACCACGTCCGCAGCTGAGAAATATTGCGCCACCTCGTCGTCCGGAATAAAGCGGGTGGCATCCACCAGATACGGCGCCAGCACCGGATTTTCCATCCGAGCCAGGTATTCGGCTGGGTCATCGTAAAACTCTCCGGCGATGATCGTTTTGGCGCCCAAGCGCTCCACTACCGCAGGCAAGGCATCCAGGAGTGTCAGCAGGCCTTTATATTTACGGATATAGCCGAAGTATAGCAGGACCGGTTCCGGCCCCAGTCCCAACCGCTGCCTGGCCTGATCTCGTGGCAACCTGGGACCGAAATTGGTGTAGGTGGGGTGTGGGTTGAGCTGATAGCGCGCCATCGGTTTTAGTGCCAACAGCTGCTGCTCGATAACGGTGGACATGGGAATGAACAGGTCGGTGCTGTTCACCAGATAGCGGTTAAGCAACCGGTCACCAGGACGATGTTCGTGGGGGGTCAGATTATCGATAATGCACAGACTGCGGGTGGCATTGCCGCGGCCCAGCAGTCGCATCACCGATCCCAGGCCGGGAGCGAAGTATGGCATCCAGTACTTGAATATCACCAGGTTAGCCTGCCAGTCTGACAGCCGGCGGTAGACCCGGTACCAGGAGCCGGGGTTCAGAGGGTCGAACAACCGCTCCTCAAAGGCCGGTACAACGGCGAGAGTTTCATCGAATTGGCTGGTGCCGGGGAATAGGAAATTGGGGTACTGGCGATGGAAATTGATCACCAGGACCTGGTGACTGGTGCTTAGATGCCGGTACAGCAGCGTATTGAAGTGCTGGATGCCGCCTCGGAACGGTGGGAAAAGTCCCAGTTGAGCGATCTTCATCTGATCCGCAGCTGCCGGGATACCGCCTCAAATATTTCCTTCACCGGGAGCTCCTGCATGCACTCCCGGTCGCATTGTGGGGCGAAGTAGCAGGTGCAGTTGGGCGGTTCCAGGATTTCGCCCAACCTGTACAGTTCGAATTCGTGGCGGTTAAAAATGTTATTTAGCAGGACGATCCGCTTATTAAGGGCGATGGCCAAGTGCAGGGCCATGGTCACCAGCGTCACTACCAGGTCGCACTGGTTCAATAGGCTGATGAACCGCTCCAACGGGAAAGTTCCCAGGTATAGGGCCCCCGAAGCTGCCTGGATGCGCCGGTTGGCCTGCTCCTCGTCTGGACCGCCCAAAAGTAGCACCCGATAGCCCTGCTCCTGCAGCTGGACGGCCAGCTGCACCCAGTACTCCTCGGGCCACAGACGGGTCAGCCAGCGCTGGCCGCAGCCGGTATTCAGCCCCACCAGGGGACCACCGGCAGGCAGGGACCACTGTTCATCCGAGGCATAATCGGCGATAGCGTACTTTTCACCCTTGAAGGTTTGGCCAATGATCTCGAATATCTCCTCGGGGTATGATTTGGTGTTGGCCCGGCCAAGATCGTCGAACAGACCGGTGAGGAACTTTGGTTCGGCCAGCTGATCTACCGGCGCGGGCACGCCTCCCGATAGTATAAAACCGTGTTTCTTCTCAGCCTGCAGCCGGCTGGCCAGGGCGCAGGCTTCCAGATCTTTGTCCAGGTTGATCAGCAGATCGAAGTTTATCTGCTCCAGGTATAGAATGCTTTGGAGATCGAACGGGAGCTTCTGATCCACGGTATCTGGGAGGATTTCCGGCGATTGGGTTAGCCAGAAAACCTTGTTCCCCGGATAGATCCGCTTCAGGGCTTCCACTAACGGCGTGGTGCGGACTACGTCACCCAGGGCACCCAACTTAATTATCAGAATTCGACCGGTCACTTGGTCGTAATGGGGGCAATCTTGACAGTGAACTCCTTCAGCCTTATGGAAACTGCAGGGGATCGATCCCTGGAAATGACGGCAGTCGTAATGGATCAGCATGGGGGAGAAATTAAGCCTGATTCCCGGCCTGAACTACTGCGGGAGCCGGTGGGTGGAATATTGCCTCAGTGAGCGGCCGCGGCCCTAAACTCACGGTGTGGATTCATACCCGAAAGTCTGCTGCGTGGTCCTCACCTGGAACGATCAGGCCAATGTGTTGGCTTGCTTGGAATCGCTGTTTAAGGTGGTGTACCCCAACCTGGAGATAGTCGTTTCGGATAACGGTTCCACCGATGGTACAATTGAAGCCATCAGGGAACAGTATCCGCAGGCCCATTTGCTGGAGAATGGAGAGAATCTATTTTGGGCCGGTGGTAATAATGTAGGTTTGAAATATGCCCTGGCCGCCCATGCAGACTATATCCTGCTGCTTAATAACGACACCATAGTGGCGCCTGAAATGATCGCGCAACTGGTACAATCCGGCGAGGCGGATCGCTCCATCGGCCTGTTGGCGCCTAAGATCTATTATCACGATCAGCCGGAGTTAGTGTGGTACGCCGGGGCCCGGGTCAGCATGTGGCGGGGACTGCTCTGGCACGTGGGCATCCGCCAGCCGGACCGTGGTCAATTCGGCCGGCAGGTCTCAGTGGATTACGTCACCGGTTGCGCCCTGATGGTACGGCGGCAGGTGGTGGAGCAGATCGGCCTGATCGATACCGCCTTTGTGGCCTACGGCGAGGACGTGGACTTTTCGTTCCGTGCCCGGCAGGCTGGATGGCAGCTGGTGATGGTGCCCTCGGCCATCATGTGGCACAAGGTCGGCGCCTATTGGGGGGTGTTTTCACTGCGGAAGATCAGACGGAAGCTGCGCAGCAATCTGATCCTCTACCGGCGTTATGCTCCGGTATGGTCCTGGTTTACCACCATCCCCCTGTTTATGCTGTTGGATAGCCTGCGGGTGTTACTGTTGCTGGGTGCGGGCCGCTTCCGGGTGCGCCGTGGCCAGGCTTGACAAACGGGTGGAGCTAGGTAACCGCTACTTGGACGATCTGCTCCTCCATGGATGGGCTCACGCGGCTAAATTGCGGGCGCTATGCCCAGGCCGTTGACACCAGCAGTTGGGACCGTGGTCTGTCAGAGCGAGCGGTAATCCCAGGCATTAGATTAGAGGATTAGATGAAGGCCGTAATTCTAGTGGCCGGAATTTCCCGCCGGTTGTTCCCCAGCACTCTGGAGGTGCCCAAGTGCCTGCTGAAAGTGGGCGGCAGGACCATTATGGAGCATCAGCTTCTGGCGCTCGAGCAAATAGGAATCACCGATGTGGTAATGGTGGTGGGCTATCGCCGGGAACAGGTGATGGCTCTAGCTCGCGAACTGTATCCGGCTTTCAACTTTACATTCATTGTAAACCACCACTTTTTTGATACCAACACAGCCTATTCGCTCTGGCTGGCCGGTGAGCATTTTAAGCAGCGCGATTTTCTATATTTGAACGGTGACGTCATTTTCCCCCCGGCGATGCTCGAACGGCTCATAGCATCCGAGCACCCTAACGCCCTGGCTGTGGAGGTGAAAGCCTGTGGTGATGAGGAGGTGAAAGTGGCCGTCAAAGGCAGCCGCATCGTGGATATCGGCAAGGGGATCGTTGCGGAGGCTGCCCTGGGCGAATTTATCGGTATCGCCCGTTTTTCCGCCGGCTTCTGTGCCCCTTTCTTCCAGGAATTGGGCGACATTGTGGCCGCCGGGATGAACAGCGCCTATTTCGAGTATGCCCTCAAACGGCTGGCCGGCCGGCAGGAGCTGCATTTGGTGGATGTGAGCGATCAGCCCTGCATCGAGATCGATTTCCCCGAGGATTTGGAGCGGGCGGAGGAACTGGTTCGTAAGTTTAGTTAGGGATCAGGGGCGGGATCACATGCCGGCCATGGCCAGGGCTGCCGAACTGGGGTAATGCATTGTAAAATTGAGGTAAATTTCCCC
>JACZSB010000181.1 GCA_022574435.1 Fidelibacterota bacterium | reverse complement strand
ATTAGCACAAACGCTAGGCAGCATTGAGCTTCGAACCGTGCTCCCTCATCTGTAAGTGCTGCATCGAATTTAACTGGGCCAGGAAATGACGATTCCTGTTGAGGATCCAGTACTTCAATCGCCAGCTCGAACCGGCCGACCTGTGAGGCAGGCCGGACCCGGAGGCTGAGGGTAGGCTGGGCGTTACCTTGCTGTTGTTGATCCACTAAATAAGGGGTCGGTAGAAGGCGGCGTGTGCAGTGTAGGCGGAGCTGATCGAGAAGCGTCTCGTGCCAGCTTTGCACTGTGCGATCTTCGAACGTCGCTGGATCAGCGACAACAGGCAAAAGGCCGATGTTCGGGTAGCGATCTATTTCACTCGTAACCTGTTGCTGGACCTCCTCTGAACCGATCTCTTTGGCGCGTCTGGCAATCCAATAGAATAGAGCCCTTAGCGCCGCTTCAGCTAATTCTACCGTTGTGCTCCATTTCTTCCGGTATACCCCTTTGTCGAAATTGCTTAACTCCTGAATAAATGAAGCAAGCTCCGGCTCCGGTTGTGCTTCCTCAAATAGGAACGCGAATACCGGTTTGTTGAGTCGTCGGGCTTCATGGTACTCCAGATGAGTCACACTCAGACCCTTGGGGTTGTTCTCCTCCGGGACGAAGCCATAGCGGGCCTTGAGTATCAGGATGATCGCATCGGCTTCCGCTACCTCTCGGAGACATACGCGTCGACTCGCATCCCCGGAGGCAGGGAGATTCTCGACTCGGATTGGATTGAAAATCTCCGGACTGCGGAGCAGTTCTTCGACACCGGCTCGTTCCTCCGTTAGCTCCTCGATCGGAGAGCTAATGAAGATGCGGAAGCGTTTCGACCTGTAAACGGCCATGATCGTGCAGCCTAATTTCTAATGATGAAGATACATTCCAAGTCTTGGAGACCTAATTATGTGTCAGCACCCGAGATACGCGGATTAGATATGATACTCAGCCAATAATTACTCATGACTGCTCCTAGTCAATCCTGAGGAAATTGCACTTACCAGGCACAATTATCAAGTTATAACATGGAGCAAATATGAGTTAGAATCTAGCTTGGATAGCAACACTTTGGCTGAACTAAGACCAAACCCAGTACAAAACTCTCGCAACTGAGGAGGTTTCCTGCGTTTTTCTGCCGAAACTCAGGACATTTACCATGAAATGACCTGGGTTTCGGTTATCGATGGGTACCGAATGGGGTAGTGGAAGTGAATTCCGAGGCTAAATAAACAGAGCCCCAGGATTTCCCCTGAGGCTCTGCGGCTTATTTTATTCGTGTTTGTGGTCTGCTTCAGTTGCTTCGCCAAAGATCACCTTGCCGTGACAAGTCCATCCCTGGCAAGCCCAGCCACTCCACGCCAAACCTAGTAGGTTAAGCCAGACCTAAATGGCTTTGGTCTGCTGTGCTCCTTTTGGCTCTGTGGCCCCGATTGGACTTACAGACGCTTACGTCACGCCTGGCCTAGCCGTGAGCTATGCTGATAAAAAGCCTAGCGAAATGTACTAGCCAATTTCGCTAGATCAAAGAGTTTTTTCATGATATAATAACTGTCCTCGTGAGAGCCATCACTGCTTCGTCTAAAAACGTCTCCGGGTGCCAGAACTTGATGACGTTCAGCGTCTTCATGTGATCATAGGGGCCTATGTTTCAGATGTATTGGGAACGATCATCCAGTCCCGGTGCTGCTTGGCATTTGCTGATTCGTTAGAGAAAAGCGGAAGAAACATTGGCCGCGTCGCACCATCAGCGCTGGTAACCATAAATTCGCTTGATTTCCAGCCGTAAAGTTGTGAGGTGATACCTGGATAGGGGATAACGATTTTTTTCAACGCCGCCATCATATTTCGTGTCGTAGAGGTAAAGGAAGCAACTTGGTGCACCTACTCAGTTGAGTTTGCAGGCCAGAAGATATCGCCGGCGGCTACTCAATCTCTGCATATAAGAACGAAACATCCGCGACCCAGTTGTACTTTGGGTGCCGCATTGAGACCACAAATCCAGGCCCCAGGGGCTCAGGGAAGCTGACATCGAACAGTCGGTGAACCTGCTTGACGGGGATAGTCACTCCGCCGATTTTGAGCGCATGCCGTTCTGCTTTTTCTTTTGCTTTGGCACCAAAGGTGATTAATCGGACTGGGGTTGCTTGTTTGCCAAGCTTACTTCTGAGAAACGAGATTGCTTTCATAGCTGCCCTCCCAGTTCGTTATGTGGACATGTCTCACTTCAGCAGCAACATTTTCTTGGCACGGCTAAATTGAGGTGTGACCAATCGATAGATGTAGACACCTGATGCCAGCCCACGTCCAAACCTATCCTGACCCTGCCAGAGTACCTGGTGGTAGCCGGCCTCTTCATGTTCGTCTACCAGCCTGATAACCTCACGGCCAAGGATATCAAAGACCACCAGTACAACATCTGTGGCGATGGGAAGTTCGTAACGCAACGAGGTGTTCGGATTGAACGGATTGGGGAAGTTCTGGTGCAGCACGAACTGCTCTGGCAGGAACGATTCAAGTTCCACGAGCGCCAGGCTCTGCTCAACCTTATCGCCGCTTTCATCCCGCAGGGCATAGCTCAGGCGTAGGTCATGGGTGGTTTTGGTCACCGGCTTGAACCGGATGGTAGCGACAGGCAGGTCAGTTTCCTTCGCTTCATCAAGCTTCCCAAGCCCCACCACGGCGAACAGCACCTGGCTGCTATCAGGGCTTACTTGGGCAAACATGGGGGTTGACTGGTAGTACTGCCGCAGGTAGCCGCCTTCCTCAATCCCAACATATTTCACCATCAGGGGATCAAACGACAGCACACCGTCCACCATCATTAGGGGATCATCAGTATCAACATATACATCTACGGTGAGCATATCCGTGGCACCTTCATCCCAGAGGTTATCCGGGATCCGTTGCACCAGTGTTAAAGACGTGGCGCCGGAAGCGGCCTTGGCCAGCGGTGGTATCGACTTGGCAAAACCGTTATTGGCAAACGACCAGTTCCACATCATGGCAAAGACCGTCAGGTCCTCGAAGTCGAGCAGACCATCAGGGTGCACACTGAGTTCCGGAACCTGTCCCGTGGCTGGACCGATCTCGTATGGCAGGTACTGCGGGTCATCATTCCAGGCCGCCGCGAACTGGGCCAGGTCTTCGGTATCAATGATCAGGTCACCGGTGTAATCGCCCGGGTAGTTCAGGATAGTCAGGCTGTCTATGAACGCCATGGTGCCGGGATCAAGATCATAGGGAGTGAGGCGAAACTGAACGCCAGTAAGCCGCTGGAAACCAACATCGCCAAACACGTCCCAGACCAGCGTGTCGGCATATTGAGCTGCTGGAACCTCAGATAGAGCATCAACAAGAGTGGGCATGAACCACGACTGTCCTTGATCCAGTGAATATTCTCCAAGGATAGTCAGCGTGTCGGACTCAGCATCGGAGAGAAGATACGGTATGTCCATATAGGTCGTGATTGTATCGGAGTAGCTGCCTGTCACTATGCTCGGAGGCAGGTTATTGTCCAGATGGAAATTAGCCGTTTCATCGGGGATGCCTACCTGGTTGTCTGAGGGAGTGACCCTTATTCGGACATTTGTCCCCTCAAAGTTGGGATAATCGGATTCCGATTGCCAGACTACTGAGTCAGTGTAATGATCCTGGTCAACGCCTTGAACCGTCCCTGTGACCGTAGCCGGTATCCAGGATTGACCGGAATTGTTCGAGACTTCAACTTGGAGATCCACTGGATTACCAGCGGGATTAGTAATTGCATAGGCTACTACAATATCGCCGGATTGTTCATCAGTGTAGTCTGCTATAGAAACCGAAGCGTAAACGTTATCCAGCTCGAAAGAGATCGTATCGGCCGTCCCAGGATCATTATCATTGGGAAGGACCCGAAGTTCGATTATTTCATGGATATCAGGATAATCGATAGTTGAGGTCCAGAGGAACGATCCCTGGTAGTCGCCAGAGCCAACAGTAGTAATATCGTCAATAATGGTGGCCTGGTTCCAGGTGGCGCTACCAGCAATACGAATCTCGCAAACAAGCGCCAAAGTATCGGTTTCAGTGTCGCTTAGGCTGTAGCTGATCAGCACACTATCTGTTTGGATGGTGGTCAGACTTGTAAGTACTATTTCGGGTGGCTGGTTATTATCCAAATGAAAAGACTCGGCGATCATGAAGGCACCCCAATGGCCATCCCAGGGAGAGAGCTTTAAGGTAACGCTGTCCTGATCCGCTCCGGGCAGGTCACTGGCTGATTGCCAGGTGCAGCTGCCTGAGTACTGGTTCATAGGAATGCCGGTGGTGTTTCCAACAATTGTTCCGATAATCCAGTTGTCACCGTGATCAAGGGAATATTCCAGCTGCAGATCGATGGCATCACTTTCATCATCAGCCAGGCTGTAAGTGATTTCAATATCTCCGGATAGCTCTCCGGTGGGGATAGAAAAAGATATAACAGCCGGCGCACCAACCTGATCCACTAAAATCACGATGGAATCAGGAATACCGGCGTCATTATCAGCGGGTGTCACCTTAAAATCAATATACCCCGCGAACTCTGTAAGGTCATTATCGGACTGCCAAATGAGGGTGTCAGCGTAGTTGGTTATACTGGTTGTATCCCCCATAACCGTTGCTGCCTGCCAGATCTGTGAACCAAGTACTTTGAACTCGGCATATAGAGAAAGGCTGTCACTCTCAGCATCAGCTAGGTTAAAGCCTATAACCACATCACCTATTTGTTCTCCGGCAGGTGCTGTGAGGACAATTGCTGGAACAGCGTTGTTATCGATGTTGATATTGGAGATCACTGCCGCCGTTCCAGTATCGTTATCTGCCGGTACCAGTTTCAGCTGGGCAGTGAGAATGTCCCGGCCAGGTAAATCAGCCGTGCTATGCCAGGTGATGGTGCCGTCATAGATAGTGATCCCCGTAGTATCACCGGAAACAGTGCACAGTTGCCAGATGGATGAAGAATCCGGTCTGTTAAAGAGGCCAATGCTCAAAGTATCAGACTCGGAATCCCCGAGAGTGTAGCCCACAGAAATATCCCCGGACTGCTCTCCAGATAGATCAGTCAGCGTTGCTGTGGGTGGCTCGTTGTTATCGAGGTGGAAATATGCTGTTGCGTCGCTGGCGCCATCGGCCCAGCCATCAGAAGGAACTATTTTCAATTGCACCTGGGTGAGATCAGCAGAGGCCAGATCATTGCGGCTATCCCAGACGAGAGATTGAGAGTACTGCGCAGAATCAATATTTGCCGTGGTTCCAATCAGAGTTGCCGGTTGCCAGCTCCCGGCTCCAATGCGGTAGTAACCTGCTGCGCTTAACTCATCCCAGGTAGTATCAGTGAGAACCATCTGGATATGCACGCTATCGCTATATTCTTGCAGTGACTCGACCATGGACACCTGCACCGCATGGTCATGGTAATTATCCACATTGAAGACAGCCGTAGAATCAGGTGTACCCGTTGTGCCGCCCGAGTATGGGGTGATTTTGAAAATAGCGTTGATATCTGTTCCGGGCAGGTTAACCTCAGATAGCCATGTAATTGTCCCGTTGTGGAATTCAGGCACAAGGGCTGAAGTGTCTCCTGAGATCGATGCTGGCTGCCAGGTTACCCCCAGATCACTCGAATAAACACATGATAGGCCAATCAATCCCTGATTCACGTCATAGATGCTGTAGCTGATGGCAATATCGCCGGACTGCTCCCCCGTGGATGAAAGACTTACATTGGTGAATATCCCCAGGGGTACCTGGTTTCTCAGTATGGTCAAAGTGTTGTCGGTGAGATTCACAACGGCTAAATCCATGATGCCGAAACCGCCGCTCATATCCAGGGCCACGATGTCCCGGGGGCCGTTG
>JACZSB010000180.1 GCA_022574435.1 Fidelibacterota bacterium | reverse complement strand
GATCAACTACCAGTCGCGAGCCGAAACGTTTGGAGAGGCTTTCCAGGGCCAGGATAGGTGCCGGCATGGTTTAGGGAGCCTGGTCTCGAATCCGGGTCATAACCGTAACGGTAGGATTCAGGCCGCCCCCGCCGCCGTTGAAGCCCCCCCCTGCTTGGAGACCAGAAAATTCCGTTGCAGGAAATCAGTCAGATCGTCCAAAATAGATGCAATTACCGGTACCAGTATTAACGTCAGGAAGGTGGCCAGGGTGAGCCCGAAGATCACCGCCAGAGCCATGGGACCCCACATGGCCGCCTGTTCGCCACCCCAGTGCAGCTCCGGCTCAAGGCGGGTATAGAGCCCGAAGAAATTCAGATTAAACCCGATAGCCAGGGGGATCAATCCCAGAACGGTGGTGATGGCTGTCAGGATCACCGGCCGGAAACGGGTCAGACCGCCCTGTACCAATGATTCGATATTATTCAAGCCGTCACGTTGGCGTAAAGTATCCACGTAGTCCATTAAGACAATGGCGTTATTTACTACGATACCCGCCAGACTTATCACTCCCACACCGGTCATGATAATGCTGAACGGCTTCTGGAGGACGATCAGCTCTATGAGCACCCCGGTGATCGATAACATGACCGCGCTAAGGATAATCAGCGGCTTGAGCACTGAGTCGAATTGCGAGATGAGGATCAGGACAATCAGCAGCAGAGCGAGGAGGAATGAACGTCCCAGGAAAGCTTCAGATTCTTGCTGCTCCTCTTGCTGGCCGGTGTATCTCAGCCGGTAGCCCGCAGGGAGCGATTGCTGGAAGTCGGTCAGCTCTTCACGGACCTCATTCAATACGGCATTGGCATTGAAATTGGGGCGCACCGCCGCTGAGATAGTCACTACTCGCTCCAAATCCTTGCGGTTCACATCCCCGGAGCCCCTGCCAATTTCCCAGGAGGCGATGGAAGAGAGCGGAATTTGCTCACCCTGTTCATTCACCACCGTCAGTTCACTGATGATATCCAGGCTGTTCCGGAATCTTTTGGCCAGCCGTACCACGATGTTGTACTCATCCTTACCGTCACGGAACTTGGAGGCCTCGGTCCCATTGATAGCGCTGCGGACGGTGTTGCCTACGTCCCCGGTGTTCAGCCCGTATAGTGCCGCTTTCTCCCGGTCCACCTTAATCTCCAACTCCGGCCGCGCATCGGCCATATCGTTTTCCAGGCCATCCAGCTTGGCAAAGATTGGTGAGCGCTCCAGCCGGGCCACTACCTCGTCGCCCAGCCGCTTCAATTTATCCGCATCCTCGCCGGAGATTTCAAGATTGACGGCCTTTCCGGTGGGCGGACCCATCCCGGGAATTTCCACCGTGAACTCCCCGCCGGCGATCCGGTTGGAGAGCATACTCTTGACCTCATTCACGCTTTTGAAGGAATCCTGGGCCCGGTCCTCAAAATCGAGGAAATGCACGATAATAGTGGCCAAGTGAGACCCCTGTCCACCGCCGAATTGGCCTGACGAACTGTACCCGGCAGTGCTCTGCACCGACTCAAAATCCGCCACTCCGGGGAGTCCCTTTAATTCCGCTTCGATGTGCTGGACTACCGCATCAGTCTGCTCAATATTGGTTCCCAACGGCGCTTCCATCTGGATATAGGCATCTGCCGGGGGCACGCCCTCGGGGAAGAATTCCACGCCACTATTGGTGCGGCTGAAAACTATCACCACTGTTACCATGGCTACCAAGGCGCTGGCCACCATGAAGAACCGATGCCCCAGTGCCCAGCGCAACAGGCGTTCATAGACTTTCAAGATCCAGCCCAAGACCCGGGTCACGAACCAGCGCCCCACCGGTTTGAAGAAATAATGGTTGAGCAGGTAAGCCAGTCCGGCGGTCCCGGTGAGCAGTACCGCCGTTAACGGATTGGACCGCAGTCCCAGCAGAAAGGCCGCTAAAACCGCAATAACCAGCACTGACTTCATTGGCCCCGTTAGCGATGGCCGGACTTCATCTTCGGTCACCAGCCAAGCGGAACATAATGTAGGTACCACCACCAGCCCGACAAAAAGCGATGAACTCAAGGTGATGATCAGGGTCAGTGGCAGGTATTTCATGAACTCGCCCACGATCCCCGGCCAGAAGGTCAGTGGCAGGAAAGCCGCCAGGGTGGTAGCGGTTGAGGCCACAATGGGCATGGCCACTTCCCCCGTGCCCAGCTTGGCCGCCTCTATTTCGCTCCAGCCCAGTTCACGGAAACGATAAATATTCTCCAACACCACAATGGCGTTGTCCACCAGCATTCCCAGTGCCAGGATCAGGCTGAAGAGCACAACCATGTTCATGGTTATGCCCACCAGCTGCAAAATACTGAACGATAGCAGCATTGACAGGGGTATGGCCAGACCCACGAAGGAAGCGTTCCGGACACCCATGAAGAATAACAGCACCAGCACCACTAAAAGCAATCCAAAGATGATGCTGTTCTCCAGGTTATCAACCATAGCCTTGATCCACTCTGACTGGTCAGAGGTCAACTTGATAACAGTGCCGGGCGGCAATCCGGGCTGCGCGCGCTCGATAACCCGCCGTACCTCCTGGGCTGTCTCGATTATATTTTCGCCGCTGCGCTTTTTCACTCCCAGTGATACCACCGGGTTATCGTCCAAACGGGCGTAGGTGTCCCGTTCTTTGAACCCGAAATCGACGTCGGCCACATCCCGTATATATATTGGCCGGCCCTGGCGGGTGGTGATCACCAGGCCGGCAATTAACTCCGTGGCGGTGAATTCGCCGGGCACGCGCACCAGGTACTTCATGCCCCCCACATCGATGGAACCGCCGGGGATAGTGACATTTTCATTCCGGATGGCATCGATGACATCCTTGAAGGCCAAGTCATAAAATTTTAATCTGGAAAGGTCTACGGCCACCAGGATTTCCCGCTCCAGGCCGCCCGACAGGGACACCTCCAGCACACTGGGGATCTGCTCCAGCTGATCTTGCAGGTCCTCAGCGACCTCCCGCAACCTTACCAGACCATAATCACCGGCAATGTTCACTTGCACAATAGGGAACTCGGCCATATTGATCTCGATTATGCGGGGGTCGTCGGCCGCCTCGGGCAGCTCGGCTTTTGCCACATCCACCCGTTCCCGCACTTTCTGGAGGGCCTCGTTCATGTCCATGCCGGCCACAAACTCGACGTTGATCTGGGAGTAGCCTTCAGCCGATACGGAGGTGATTTCCTGCACGTCGGAAATCGTGTTTAGCTCCTCCTCAAGGGGCCGGGTCACGAGCGTTTCAATGTCTTTGGGCGCCACCCCTTGATAGGTAGTGCTGACAAAGATATTGGGGATCACGATTTCCGGCGCCGCCTCCTTGGGCAGCGTGATATAAGAGATGACCCCCAGTATGATGATAGTCCCGGTGAGCACCACCACGCTGGTGAAGTGATCGATGGCAAAGGAGGTTAGGGCAAATTGCCGGTACTTCCCCGATTCGTCGTTAGGGGCCACTAGTTTCCTCGGTGGCAAAGGCCAGGGAACCGGCATTGATCACCCGCACGGGCGTACCGTGATCAACCTGTTGGTATCCCAGGGTGATGATCAGCTCGCCCACTTCGAGACCTTCCCGGATCACTACCCTATTTTCATAGTTTGGTCCCAGCTGCACTTTACGGGCCGCCGCCACCAATTTGCCCTGGAATTCTTGAGCCACGTATAGCTGGTAACCATCCTCCAGGCGCATTATGATCTGCTGCGGCACTGTGATGACATTGTCTAACTGTTCTCGCACCAGGTTTACCCCAGCGACCATCTGCGGTTTAATGCTACGGTGGGGATTGTCCAGCACGATCTCGATGGGAAAAGTACGGCTACCGCTGTTCACTGCATTGCCGACGAAGTTGATCAGACCGGCGTATTGTTGGCCGGGCAGGAAATCAAAGGTGATCCAGGCACTGTCCCCCGGGTGTACAAATAGCGCGTAGCGTTCCGGTACTCCACCGATAATCCGCACCCGGTCGGTGTTGATCAGGCGGATTATCGGCTGGCCGGGTGTGGCCATCTCGCCGATATCTAAGTATTTCTCCTCGAATATGCCACTTATGGGCGCCTTGAGGGTAGTGTTGGATAGCCGGATCTTGAGCAAATTCACTCTAGCGTTAGTGGCATCATATCTCGATTTAGCCTGCAGGTAGGCTAGCTCACTGCCGATATTGTCCCGCTGCCAAAGCACCTTCTGGCGCTTGAACTGTTCCCGCGCCAGATCAGCCGCCGCCTGGGCCTCGGCCAACTGGGTGACAAGAACATCGTCCTTTAACTTAGCTATGGCCTGGCCCCGCTTGAGCACAGCACCCTTGTCCACGAAATACTTTGTTATCACCCCGCTCTCTTCGGCGGATACGGTCACATCTTGGTAGGCCTCCACCGAGCTGGTAATATGAATGAAGTCCATGAAGGCGGATCGTTGTACCTGCGCCGCCCGCACGTTGACCACTTTGGTGCTGGGGACGGGGACAGATGACTCCCTGGCTGCAACGTCGTCTGGGGCACTGTCGGCCTTACTACACCCTGCGATGAACAATAATCCAATACCCAGCTGAACGATTACGGTACCCAAACCGGTAAACACAGGCCTGAACTTGGGTGTCCGTTCCCTGACCGGTTTGACTGGTACCCCATCTGTTCTCATTTTCATTATTGCAGCTCCAAATCTTCCAAGTTAATAGGCACCGCCCCGGTAGCGATATCGAGCTGGGTACGCACCAGCAGGTATTCATAAACAGTGCTGGAATAGTTGAATTCCGATTGGCGCAAGGCCACCTCCGCATCGGTGATTTGCAGTTGTGAACCTAGCCCGCTTCGATATTCCGCTGTGGCAATCTCGTACCCGCGGCGGGCTTGTCCAAGGGCCTTCAGTTGGCTTTCTGCCCGGTAGCGGCTGTCTTCCAGGTCTGACAAAAGGGTATGCACCTGACTGGTGGCCAATAGCTCCAATCGGCGGCGGCGGACTTGACTCTGCCGCAGGGCTGCCCGCCTCTGTTGCAACCGGGCAGTTTTACCGAATCCACTGAACAGTGGAATCTCCAGGTTGATTCCGGCCAAAGATAGCTCGGCTTGAGCAGCGCTACCTAAAGCCCACGGATCAGGATCACCCATCTGCTGAACCGAGATGCTGTGGTTATAAAAAACCGACACGGTGGGGAAAAACTCCGACCACTGGGCAGTCAGTCGCGCCCGTTCCAAGGAAGTGGCCAGCTTATTCTGCTGAAGATCGCTTCGACTTACCAGCGCATCCAGGAGCACCGGCTCGATACGGGGCGTGGCATCGCTGTGGAAACCTACCATCTCCAACAATATCTTATTTCCTGCTGAGTTATTCGCTGGGTCATGTAAGTCCAGCTCGCTCAGGTTGCCCTCCAGCTCGATTCCCTGATCCGGTGGCATCCCCAGATCGACAAGCAAGTTGCGCCTGGTTGCCGCCTCGCCGATTTGTGCGCGGTGCAATTCCGCATCCAGGTTCGATTCCTGAACCACCAGCCTTAGGACGTCGTAGTCGCTTGTCAGGCCGGATCGATTAAGCGCCGTCGCTTCAGCCAGGGTCTGTCGCACCCTTTCTAAACTTTCTTCGGTCAGGCGAACCTGCTCATGGGCCAGCAGCGCGTTTAGATAAGCCTGGCGTACCTGGGTAACGACTAGTTGGGTGGTCCCCCGCAGCACCTCCAATTGCAGGTCCCGGTAGCGGGCCGAGGCCCCTACACCGACGAACGCCCGAACATCAAACACCGGTTGATTTACCCTTAAACGGGCCTCATAAATGTTATCGGCGCCAATCTGGACGGGCTTTAGTTCGCCCGACGAGACTCCGTTGCTATCCACCATACCGGTGAATTCCGCGGGTAGGAATATAGATTGTGGTATGATACTTCGCG
>JACZSB010000007.1 GCA_022574435.1 Fidelibacterota bacterium | reverse complement strand
ACACGATGAAATATGTCTCGAAAGTTCATTCTTTAGAGAAATAGGCCTATTATAGATGTATACCATCCTGAACCCCTATTCGCTGTTTTGTGTCAATGGTATCTCTCGCTTTCCCATTGCTCCGCCGCCCGGTGCGCCCTAGCTTCAATCGGTGATAAGAGATCGCCGCCCCCTGTCCAATAGGTGTTCGCTGAGGGGGCGGCGGTGCACAGAGCGACGACTGTCGCCGAGGCAATTCTGTATCTGAGGATAATAAACATCAATCCACCTGCCTGATTACTGGTAAACCTCAATATAGTATGATTATACGAATTTGACAAGCATTAAATTCGATAAGTCGGAATTTGCAGAGCGGCGTCAGCGACTCATTTCATGCCTCGATGAAAAGCCTACCCCCTTCGCCAAAAGGATTGGGGTGTCACGGGCCTTTATGAATGATGTCCTGCATTTACGCTCAGGGCCATCTGTGCAAATGATATATGGTATTACGAATTATCGACCTGATATCAGTGTTAATTGGCTACTGACGGGCAGAGGAGAAATGCTGCTAAAGGATGAGGGTGAGGCTGAAAAGCAAAGGTTGTTGGCTGAGTATTGGCAAACCAACTATCACCTCTTGGAGACTGGTTTGAAGATTGCCTATCAGCGGGTAGCAGATGGTGTCGGGGAAGAAGAGGCTGGTAAAATCTTTGAGGAGGTGAAGTTGGAACCGGAAAAGGGCGATTGATTCCTGGTCCTGCTGGGAAGAGGTGTTATCCGAATCAGTCTTGGAAAGCATGGTAGCTTTCGTACCTTTCCAGTGCAAGATATCGAATATTGATTCCACCGTGCTTACTATCGTGCTGATTCCAGAACCAGTGCCACAACACCGACACATTTAAATACTTCAACATCTTTTTCTGCCCCGTCAATGCGTCATGGGCTGATTAGCCTGATTTCAACGGCTCTTCAAATGTGACACTTTCTAGGGAAGCCTGGTGCGGGCGTCCCATGATTCTGTTACATATTTAGGGCTGTCCTACAACTCTATTGGCACAAATATAAAATAAGGGGGAAGCCACAGAAGAACATAGAAAATGGAAAATAGGGAAAAGAAGGATATTCATCATCGAAACCGAAGTTATAAGACTGCCCATGGCAAGTTGGAAACCGACACAGAGATAGTTCCCCGTAATAAGGTATTGATTCTACAATTCATTCGGGATTGTCGCCTAGGCAAGACCCTAAAAGGCCGGCAGAAGAAGAGCATCGGTACGGCTCGTTGTTTGAAATATATCCATCTCCTCAAGAAAATATCTCGCTGGTTGGACAAGCCCTTTGATCAAGTCTCCCAGGCTGATATGGAGCGATTGATTGAGGATCTGGAGAATGATCGCTACAATTACAACCTGGTGGGGAAGAACGGCAAGGTCATAAAATCTAAACGACTTGCCCCCTCAACAAAATTGGACTACAAGAAGACCCTCCGCAAATTCTACAAATGGCTACAGGGGAATAACGACCACTACCCGGAGCTGGTGGACTGGATTGATACGTATGAAGAGCACAGAGAAATTCCAGCGCTGAGGAGAGACGAAATTGAACAACTGGCCGATTCAGCCAAGTTGCGTGACAAGACAATCATCATGTTTCTATTTGATAGTGGCGTACGAGCCGAGGAGTTTCTCAATATTCGAGTAGGGGATCTCACCAGAATAGAGGAGACATACAAGGTCCGTATCGTTTTTTCCAAGACCAAGCCAAGGACCATTCACCTGCCTATATGCTCAAAGTACGTTGAATTGTGGCTTCACGAATCCTCTGACCGGGACGATCAAAGTTACCTCTTCCCAATAACCTACGAAGGGCTTAGGATGATGCTGCATAGGGTAAGCAAGCGAGTTCTCGGAAAGCGGGTCACACCGCACATCCTACGTCACTCCAGCGCCACCTACTACGCGAATCTTCTTAACCATCATCAACTCTGCTACAGGTATGGTTGGTCTATGGCCAGCGATATGCCTAATCGCTATATTGATCGAGAGGGTATTATTGAGGAGGAAACATTGAGGGTAGTTAAAGCGAATGACGTGCACAGCTTGGAGAAGCAAAACAGGACGCTACAAGAGGAAATGGCTTTGGTTAGGGCATCCAACGAGCAGATAAGCGAAGAACTGTTTGAATTGAAACGCAAATATGAGAACCTCTTCAAGGGCAAGGGCTTCATGGCACTGCTGGCTTCCTTGGCGAATAAGCAGAAAGATATGTCCGCAGCAATTGAACAAATTACAGGCAAGAGATTTGATATTGTGCTGCCCAAATAAAACGCTTGAGGAGCTGAACGTAATCGACATGATAAACCTATCCAGCCTGCCCACTGCTAGTGCATGACCCTTACGGAGTTGCTTCAGTACGTCGTTCGGTCCATCCCGATCTGTTTCGGTACCACCGGCCACATCTTTCATGGTTTTCTCGCTGCCGGCGTTCTTCAGGGCATCCAGTTGTAAGTCCAGGTTTTGTTCGTCCGTTGAAATCCGAGCGTATCCTATTCGCATATCGGTCCTCCTGTAGTGTGTATTTCTTATACCATAGATGCCTTAATAGTGTATCAAAAACGGTTATGATGGGGCAGTTTTGAGATTTAGATTACGAGACGGGTTTTGGAACGCGAATTAGGGTTTTGAGGCGGGTTATTGAGACGGTGCGGAGATCGTCTCATAAAGGATGGTTTGTGAGAAACACTGTCCATTATTTTGGCGCACCATCATGGCCCCGCCCGATATTGTGGAAGAGGGGCCTCAAGACATATTGCCAATTGATTTACTTCATTTATTGTAGTATCTTTATTACCAAATTCTCGGGGAAATGAATCTTGACCAGTTACCTATCAATATCCAAGGAAGCAATAGAGGGTGTAAATCCATACGAGGGAGCCGACCTTTTCTACAGAATTATTCATGCGGAATTAGGTAAGCTCCAATTTTCGAAGCACTTACTGAAGGGTACGTTCAAAATTACTCAAGCCGACGATGGTATTGATGCTGAAATCCCTGCGATCAATCCAACAGTACATACATTTTTGCCAGCGGGGAGATCATTCTACCAGATAAAAACTGGTGACTTCAATTTAGATTTGAAATCAAATAGAAAAAAAATCCTATTTACAAAGGATAAGAAGAATCTGAAACCAAGAGTAAAAGAATGTCTGGATTCTGGGGGTACGCTGGGTATCGTCACATTCAAATGGGACATTGCCAAATCAGAGCAAAAGCTTCACAATAAGTTTCAAGATGAAATTATAGAATTCGACTCCAGATATAAAAATGTCAAACTTCAGTTTTTGACGACCGTGAAATTGGCAGGGATTATTGATGACTTTTGGGGGTTAAAACTGGAACTGTTGGGACTTGCCGAGTCAAGTATGTTCTCTCATGCGCAATGGATAAAACTTCCAGAATACGCGCAAGATTTAAAGAGTTCAGAGAAGATTGAAAACAAAATAAATAATATTGCTAGTGCAATAAAGGAACAAAAATTCACGCGAATATTGGGCGAGGCTGGTGTTGGCAAAACTCGCCATGTGATGGAGAGCTGCAGGGATAATGGACTTCGAGAACTTGTATTATATTATGAATCCTATACATCCTTTGTAAATGATGTAGTTGCCAGAAGGATGAGACATAATAGTGGCAATGCAGCAGCAGTGATTGTTATAGACGAATGTGATCGTAATTCCCATCAGGACCTGTGGAATCATTACAAAACGCTTACACCAGATACAATTAGATTTGTAACAATTTATAATGATCCAAATGAGTTCAGGACTGAGGACACCGTCTATGAGCTCATTGAACAGGCTTCTCCCGAAGTGATCTCAAGTATAATTCAAATATATATAACGAATTCTAATCTCGTCAATCGTTGGGTGGAAGGCTGTGGCGGATCACCGAGGGTTGCCCATATTATTGGCAGAAGTTTAAGAGAGAATCCAGACGATCCGTTAAAACCGGGGAATTTTGATGATTTATGGATTCGAGTAATTACTGGGTATGATAATCCATCAAAATCAGAGATACAAGATAGATTGGGTGTTCTGGCATCGATCGCACTATTTAAGCGAGTCGGCTTCGAAGGTGATTATCGAGATGAATTCAAATATTTCCATAAAAGTATCCTTAAAGAAAATGTGGCCAATCTTGCTATCACTGATGCGGATCGTATTATTGAGCATTTTCGAAAAATGAAGATCCTTCAGGGAGAGAATACGCTATATCTATCTCCAAACGTGCTTCACATCTGGCTATGGCGTTATTGGTGGAATAATTATGGTAATAAGGTTAATATTGATGATATACTAGCAGAGATGCCGCAACAATTACTTGAGTGGTTCTTTGAGATGTTCATCTATGCAAAGGATGCCCCCAAGACTAGGGATATTGCTATTACATTATTTCGTGATGATAAATCATTGCAAGATTCCCCTCTATTCAATACCGATCTTGGACAGAAGATTTATTCGAATTTGAGTAGAGCCTTCCCCGATATCGGACTTGATTACGCAAAAAATAAACTGGATGGTGTTTCCATTAGTGATCTGAAACAATTCAAACGCGGTCGTCGTGAAGTCATCTGGGCGCTCGAAAATTCTGTTCGTTGGCGTAAATACTTTCATGAATCGGCAAAACTCCTATGCCAGCTCGCCTTGGCTGAAAATGAATCCTATGGCAATAATGCCACAGGCATATTTATCAACCTATTTTCACATGGGTATGCTCACAAAGCCACGACTGAAACCCCACCGGTTGAGAGATTTCCTATACTTGAAAGTTTGATAGAGAGTGACGATGATGCGAAAATAGCATTGGGACTTTCTTGTATCGAAAAAGGACTCCAGTCCAAAAATATTCTTGCCTTTAGTCAAGGGGTAAATCCTTTCGCGCCGCAACCAGAGTACTGGATACCCTCAGACCATCTTGAGGTTAGAGAATCGTATCATCGGATTTGGCATTTATTGATTCAGGTGATTGGTCACCTCTCTGGGGATTTGTTGAGCGGCGCCATCAAGATTGCAATTGATAATTCTACGGAAGTCGCATTTATTGAAGGACTCCAAGGCCAGGTATTAGCTGATATCCGACAGATCATGATCGCGCACCCCACGCATAAAAAAGCAGCATTACGCCGTCTATCTCAGGCGATCCACTACGGGCCGTCATGGGGTTTACAAGACTTAGAGGAGTGGCAGAGCCTTTACAACGATCTTCTTGGAGACAATTACCACGACCGTCTTATGCGATATGTTGGGATGAGGTTGATTGAGGATGAATTTGATGGGCATAAGAGAGATAACGATCATATCAAAAGTGAGATAGAACGGCTCATCGACGAAGCGATCAACGATCCACATACACTGCAAAATGAGCTTAATTGGCTAGTGACCACGAAGGCAGAACGAGCTTACGAGTTCGGATATAAGTTAGGTCAAATGGATACGAAGCGATTATTTCTCCAGCCACTACTTGAAGCACTCCGTTCATCTGAAAATGATACTAGTGCAACAATAGTAGGAGTCTACCTGTGTGCAATGAATGAGGCCAATAATAATCTTTGGTGGCAATGTACAAACAATATATATAATGATGAAGTATTACGAGTTCATTATCTGGATATTATTTTCTATTCTGGCCTAAATGATAAAACGGCAAGCCAGGTGCTTTCTCTTGTCAAACAGGATGTAATCGGCTTTGAAAGGCTTAGATTATTTATTGGTGGCAGAGCAACTGAGCCCCTATCGCCAAGTGCACTCAATGAATGGCTAGTGTACCTGATGGAATGTGATGACTTTTGGGCAGTAGGAACTGCAATTGAATTAGCAGCCATGTATTCTTTCCACAAAGATCCGAAGATGGATCTTCCAGTGGATACCCTATTTAGAATGGTAACTCATCAAGCGCTATTTTTTAAAAAAGACCGTGCCAATTCAGGTACGATGGTTGCTTTTGAGTGGCACCAGATAGCGGTCAGATTATTCAAAAGAGAGGATAGAGTACGTGATGATTTATTATCCAAAATACTATCTTTCTTGGAGGATCAAAACGCGGTTCTAAATGATTTTGAATTCTACACTTACGAATGTCTTAACGAATTCGCAACGGTTGACCCAAACCTTACCTGGGAAAAAATTCACCCTTACCTTGCCGATCCTGCAAGTTCGGCGTATTATATTCTTCAACAATGGCTTAACGGTTCATATATACATAGGAAGGCTGAACCTGGGATTAAGTATTTCGATCCTTCGGATATCCTATCTTGGTGCGAAGAAGATAGCGAGAACCGTGCAAAAATACTGGCAGACATCGTTCCTCCAGATTATGATTCTGATTTCCCTTGGTTGCGTACAATTCTGGAAAATATGGAAGCGATGAAGAGGTGAGGGGCATTCTGCACCGTAGTTATACTGGGGGCTCGTATTCAGGTCCTTCAAGTGCGCACCATTTAAAAAAGGTTAGGGCCACGGAAGAATATTTGGCAAAGAAAGAAAAGAATCATCCATTAGTTGCAAGATGGGCAAAGGAAAGAATTGAATACCTTAAAAGATGGGCAAATAATGCACTTGATGGGGAAGAGCGCCGGGGGTATTAGAACCGGTTACCCTCTTACCTCACACTTCTTCAACGGTAAAAAATAACCAACCCCAATCCCAATAGGAGTCCTACTCAATGGCATACCAGAAATACAAACCCAGCAAGGATCGTAAAGTATCAGCCAGCCCACCCCGCGTATCCGTTTCAAAGACTGGTTTGATATCAATAAACAAGACTGCCTATCAGGAACACATGAAAGGTAGTAACCACGTAGAGTTATTCTATGACCCTACAGCCAAGAAAATCGGTATCCGCCCGAAGAAATATAAAACGCGTGATGGAGTTAAACTATCAGCGGTCGGCAAGAAGAAGGAAACTTACCGGGTGAACGGCAGCAATTTCCTGAAATCCTTCGGTGTATCGCTGGGCAGTAGCGTTAAGACTACGCCTACCTGGGATGCGAAGAACAAGGTTGTGGAGGTTCAGATCTGAGCAACGATGCTCAAACTGGTTTTGATACGTTGGAATGTGACGGTGCGTACAATGCCTTTCTTAATTTAAGCGCAACTGGTCCACATTGCTTTGACGATGTACAAATCTGAAATGGGGTGGATTTTGAAGGCAACGACTGTACTGAATCTTGTCTTGGGTCTGATCTCCTGTTTTCTCATCAATACATGTGAGGAGATAGATACAACCCCTCCCTCCATTAATATTACCAGTCCTCAAAACGGATCAATAGTATCTGAAATTGTGACTATTACTTGTATTTCCTCTGATAATAATGGTGTTGAGAAAGTTGAATTGTGGATAGACAGTACTACGACTGGAATTGAAGATCAATCAGACCCTTACTCTTTTGAGTGGAACACCGTTTCACTTGAAACGAATACATCTCATACCATTACAGTTAGATCATATGATCTGAGTGGAAATACAACAGATAGTGAGACCATTTCGGTTACAGTTGATCACTCAATTTCTACCCCATCCCCAAGTTCGATCTACCCTATCAATCTTGTTTATGGTTCGTACGAAGTAAATTGGACTCAGAATACTGACAGTGATTTTTCAAATTATACCCTATTTGAATCTTTCTCAAATGACATGAGTAATGAGACCGAGATTCACACATCCACAGACCAATCTGACACAACATTTATCGTTACAGGAATTAAATCGAACGACAAGAGATTTTTTCAATTGATTGTTGAGGATACGTTTGGATTTACCTCCTCAAGTTCAATCACGATGGGAAATACATATGGGAAAATTGTATTCGTCTCATACAGAGATGGGAACGATCAAATTTATCTCATGGACGGGAATGGGAGTAATCAAACAAGACTTACAAACAATTTAGATTCTGATAGTGGACCACAATTCTTCCCAGATGGTTCCAAAATATTGTTTTTGAGAAGAACTGAGTCCATCTCAAGGATAAGGTTTTTTGAGATTTACACTATGGAATTAGATGGTGGGAATCTGATTAATTTATCGAATAATAATGATTCAGATATTTATCCAGATATTTCTCCTGATGGTACTCGGGTTGTGGTTCAAACACTATGTGACACATGTGGTCTTCAATGGTATGATGATCGTTATGATGATATTCACATTATGGATTCAAATGGACAGAATAGGATCAACTTAACAAATGATGAATATTGGAATGGAATTCCCAGTTTTTCACCTGATGGAAATCATATTGTGTTCGTTTCAGACCGAGATGGTAATCATGAAATCTACATTATGGATATCGATGGTCACAATCAGACACGTTTAACAAATAGTCCCAATGTGACCGACTTGTTTCCCAAATTTTATCCAGATGGTTCACAGATACTCTATGAATCAAGCAATGATAATAGTGGAGTGGACGAAATCAAAATTATGGATTTGGATGGAACAAACAAATCGACAATTTTTGAACCGTCAGCACACCTAAATTTATTCGACTTCTCACCAGATGGAAACCAGATTATCCTCGACATAGAAGGAGAAGGTGATGATATACGTGGAATATTCATTATGGATATTGATGGGAGTAATCTAACTGATTTGACAACGGATAACGATTTTGATGGTCCGTATAATTTCCATTCAAGTGGAACACAAATCGTATACGCTTCAGTTCGGAATAAGGATAGTGAGATATACATAATGGATTTGGATGGAGGTAATAAAACGAATATCACATCAACTATTGGAAGGGATGCTCAACCCTATTTCCAACCATAACTCCACAACAGTCCACCACGAGAGATGATATGGTGGATTCGTTTAGGTCACATCAGAACAAGAACCGTTGAATGAGTTCACAATGACTGTAAATTATTGTTCAGATTCCAATTTTATTCAAGAGAGGGAATTTCCGTAATAACTAGAATCCCCATATTGGTAATATCCATTTCAATCCTACTCCTCACACTATTCCCTGTCTCTTTTTCTGTTTCGCGACGAAAACCAAATGATCGGAAAATTCACTGCTCAATTACTGCACACTTTTCCAAATCCTCCTCTTAAGCCACTGTATTTAGGATCCAGGGTGATTTGAATTCTGTCGAGGAGGAATCTGTTTGCGGTGACGAGCACTGGACTGTTATCCACGTGTGAATGCCTGCAAAGAGATTGCTGTCCGGTTTATGAGGGTCGACTACGCTACTGTGCGTGGGGCACCGCGAAGAGCTCTACCGGCGGGGCTGAATGCAGAAACTTGAAACTAGAGACTAGAAACCTTCCCTTTCCCCGGCGGTTTCTTGGAACACGCGCCGGATAACCTGCTCTCCCGCGGCTGTGAGGTCCAGCTGGCGGCGGCCCATGACCCGGCGGGCCACCTGCAGGCATTTTTCCAGGCGGTACTCCTGCAACCCACCGGCGCCGCCCCAGCTGAAGCTAGGCACGTATTTGGGCGGGAAATCGGCCCCGAAGATGTTGCAGCCGATGCCCAGCACAGTGCCGGTATTCAATATAGTGTTGATACCGGTTTTGGTATGGTCGCCGATAGCGGCCCCCACGAACATGGAGCCGGTGTCCACCAGTTCGCCGTCCACCATCACCTTCACCTGGCCGTAGTCGTTTTTCAGGTCGCTGTTGCAGGTGCCGGCCCCCAGGTTGACCCATTGGCCCAGGTAGGCATGCCCCAAAAAGCCGTCGTGGTGCTTATTGGAGTAGCTGTGGACGATGCTTTCCGCCACCTCGCCGCCCACTTTGCACACCTCACCGATAGTGGTACCCTCGTAAATTTTGGCCCCCATTTTGATGGCTGACTTGTGACCCACGTAGACCGGGCCCTCGATGAGCGCCCCCGACATGATGGTGGCATCCCGGTCGATGAAGATCGGCCCCCCGGAGGCATCCAGCACAGCGCCGGGCCGGACCTCGCTGCCGGGGGCCAGGCAAATATTGCCTTTTTCAACAAGGTAGGCGCCATCCATCACCCGGCCATCAATGGCCCCCGCAGTGGCCACCAGGGGAAAGTCGGCGATAATCTGGCCGGCATTGTGATGCACCAGGTCCCAGGTCCACTTGATAATAGTGGCCTCGACCTCCTCGGATTCCACCGTCGGGAGCTGCTTAGATGACAGCTGTTCAGCCGGGTCCATGGCGGCCAGGTTAGCGCCGCTAAGACGGGCAGCCACCAATTCGTCGCCACAGCGGTAGTAGCGGTCGGGGCCTTCCAGGGGTATCAGCCGGGCCAGTTCGGCGTTCCACAGCACCCGGCCATTAACCGCCAGCACGGTGCCGCCGGGCAATTGGTTCACTTTAGCGTCCGGGTTCTGCTCGGCCAAATATTCAGCCAGGTAGGGACGGCATTCCAGGGCGTATTCCGGCTGGTCGTAGGCCCGCAGTATCTTTTCTCGCAGGGTCAAAATGCCGCAGCGCAGGTCGTAAGCCGGGCGCAGCCAGGTCAGGGGCAGCAGGCGGCGGCTATCACCGCCTTCAGTTATCCATAGTGTCACGGTTTTCTCCATCAGTATCCATTGTTCAGGTTCATTTATAGGCATCAGAGGGCGAGGTGGTGTTAGCGGTCAATTGCGGTCTGCCAGCGGGCCTTCAATTTAAGGTCCGGATTGCGGTGCTGGCCAGGGAGGGCCTGGTAGACCGCCGAATGAATCCGCTGGCGCCAGTCGTAATACTTGGGGTGCTTCCACGACCGGTAAGGATGGACCGCGTTGGTCAGCAGGATCACAAAGAGCCGGTTTTCAGGGTCCATCCACAGCGAGGTGCCGGTGAAACCGGTATGTCCGAAACTGGACGATGAGGCGTAAACCCCGGCGGAAGCCTCACCGGCGGGACTGTCCCAGCCCAGGCAACGGGAGCTGCCGGGGATCACCTCGGCCCGCTGGGTAAACCTGGCCACGGTCTCGGGGCCGAAGATCAGCGAGTCGCGATAGACACCGCCGTTGAGCATCATCTGGGCCAGGATCGCCAGGTCGGCGGCGGTGGAGAACAGCCCGGCATGACCGGCCACACCCCCCAGGCTCCAGGAATTCTCATCGTGGACGTAGCCGTGAACCAGCAGGTTGCTGTCCAGCTGGCTGTATTCGGTGGGCACTATGCGGGCCAGCCGTTCGCCGGGGGGATTGAAATAGGTGGAGTTCATTCCCAGCGGCTTAAATATCACGCTATCCAGGTAGACGTCCAGCGACAGACCGGTGAGCCGTTCGACAATCTTCCCCAGGGTGATAAAACCGATATCGGAGTAGATGGTTGCAGCCCCCGGCACGGTGTCCAGAGCGGTGGCATAAACGCTATCCAGCCGGCTGGCGGCAGTGCCCTCCATCTGGAAAAACTGCCTGAAGGGGGGCAATCCGGCGCTGTGGGTCAGCAGGTGACGGACGGTCACCTGGGCTTTGAGCCGTGACTGGGCGCGCGTCGGGCCGCGAAACTCAGGCAGGTAGTGAGCCACTTTCTCATCCAGATCAAGTTGCCCATCGTCGTGCAGTTTCATAATGGCGGATGTGGTGCCCACCGTCTTGGTGAGCGAGGCCAGATCGAAGATATCGCCCCGGCGGGTGGGCTCGTCCCGCTGGTAGGTATGGTAACCGAAGGCCTCGTGAATGAATACTTTGCCCCCCTTGGCCGCCAGCAGCACCCCACCCGGCCAGGCTGAGTCGGCCACGGCCTCCCGCACCAGGCGTGTGACCGGATCGGTGACAGCGGCCACTTCGAAGGGCATTACCCGGCGCAGGGTCACGTCGCGGGGGGGAGGCAAGGCGGTCCCATCAACAAACAATGTGTCGGACGGTGGTTCGGCCAATACCAGTGAATCGAGGGGCAGATCCAGCCCGGCTCCCAACTGCGCGACGCCGGGTACCGACACGGGCATCCGGCCGCCCACCGGCCGATAACCAAGCAGTGCATCAGCCAGGGCGCTCTGCATGAGGGCGGAGCTGTTAAAGGCGCAGATATAAGCTGGCGCTTCCGGGAAGGCCTGGATCAGGTAAGGGCTGCCCAGGCTGGCGATAACCAGGCGGTCGGTCTTGGCCAGCAGCCCCCGGACGAAGGCCAACTGCTTGTCGGGCAGGAAAATGCGATCCTTGCTCACCGCAATGCTCACGAATGTATTTACCAGCACGCGGGCGTTGGCGGCGATGGAATCGGTCACCAGGGCGTAAACTGCCTCGTCATCCGATTCATCCAGCTGGTAAGTTTTCACCGGCAGGCCGGTTCTCATAATGCGGCGGGTGACTAAACTGGTGCTGTGATTGAAAGGGTAATCATAGAGGTCAATGATCACCAGGGTATCGGTTTCGCTGGTCTCCCGGAGCGGAACTTGGCGCCGTTCGTTTTTTAATAGGGTGATCCCCTGGGCGGCCAGTAGCCGGGCGGTCTCCCGGTATTCGGCGCGACCCAGGTTGCGGCTGGTTTCCTCAACGGTGAGATACCGCTGGCGGGGGAGACCCAGCCGGGCCTTCAGGCGAAGCACCCGCAATGCGGCCTCGTCGATACGACCGGGAGAGATGAGGCCGTCCTCCACAGCTTGCTCAACGACATCGATAGCATCCTGCGGTGGCCCGTCCAGTATAATCAGGTCGCAGCCGGCATTGATGGCCGCTATCAGGGCATAGGTGCGGGAGTAGTTCTGGCTTATGCCCCCCATGACCATGGCATCGGTGATGATCACGCCATCAAAGCCCAATCGACCCCTGAGAATGTCTTGCAACCAAAAGTTTGAGAGGGTGGCCGGGGTGCCGGCGTGGGGCTGATAATCGGGGGCCTGCAGGTGGGCCACCATCACCATATCCACCCCGCCGTCGACGGCAGCGGCAAAAGGCGCCAGTTCCACCTCCCACAGCCGGGTTGAATCGCTGGGGATAGTGGCCAGGAAGGAGTGTGAATCGGTCTCGGTATCACCGTGGCCGGGGAAGTGCTTGGCACAGGCCGCCATGTTGTGATCCCGCATACCGCGCATGTAGGCGTCGGCGAATTCATTCACCCGGGCCGGGTCTTCACCGAATGAACGGATATTTATGATGGGGTTGGCCGGATTATTATTGACGTCCACCACCGGTCCCAGGTTCAACTGGATACCCACCGCCCGGCCCTCCAGGGCAGTGATGCGCCCGGCCTGGTAGGCGTTTTGGGGATCGCCACTGGCAGCCAAGGCCATGAAAGGTGGCAGTTGGGTGCCGCCGGGGAAGCGCTGGCCGACACCTTTCTCAAGGTCGGCGTCGAACATAATAGGCACTTTGGCCAGCTGCTGCATGCGGTTCATCCTGGTCAGGGAAGTGCCGGCCTCACCGTACCAGATATGAATCCCGCCGATGCCATCGGTGCTCAGCAGTTGCTCCAATCTCCGCCACTGGCGGGTATCGGAGTTGATGAAGCGCATGCTCATGCTGGTGATCATCATCTGGGCGATCCGTTGCCGCAGTGTGAGCCCCCGGAGGGTCCGGCGGGCCCAGGCATCTTCATTACCCATGGGCAGCGCTGCACAGCCGGTCAGCAGCAGCACCGCCGATAGTGCAATTGAGATCGTGATACTTATCGGTTTTGTTCCCAAGATTGAATTTCGATAAATAGTGCCTGCGGAAAAACCACTGGCTACCGGCGGCCGAAGGGCAAAATTAATGCGAGTGAAGGCAGGGTGGCCGGAGAATCCGGCCGCCGGTGGTAAAAGTTAGTCAGGTGGCCTGGTCTGTCAGCATGGCTAGCAGTTTGCCCGACTGTTGCAGAGCAAAGAGATCGGTAAACCCGCCGACGGGTTGATCACCAATGACGATCTGAGGCACGGTATGTCCGCCGGTGAGCTTGGCCAGATCACGTCGGGAAAGCCCCTCTCTCACGATGTTGATTTCTTTCCACTCCTGTCCCAGCGCTTTTAGCAACCGCCTGGCCTCCGTGCAGTAAGGACACCAGGGAGTGACGTACATACGAATTTGAACCATTGTCAACGGTCCTCTTCACAGATACATCGTGTCGTTGTAATCATTTCGATTCAGAAAGTTACCTGATCCTCCAGGGAGCGGCCACCCTGAAAAACTTCCTCACCAGAACATTAATGATGTTAGGCACAGTAAGCAATTCCATCAGGACTGTCTGCTCGTCCGGGAGATACAGCTTGGTGGTCAATTCGACCTTCATGGGTCTTGACCTGGTATGATATAATCAGCTATGCACCGATTGACCGAATATTAGGCCTGAAAATAACCCATTATATTATTGGTAGTTACCATTAAATCGGTAGCCGGCCCCCCGGGCAGCGAATACCATTAAAAAAATGATAAAAGTGACCAAGGCCCATGCGAAGGTGGCTGTGGAGTGGATTCCCCCTTTGCCATCCTGTTCGCCCTGCTTTCGGATGGCGAAATTACCCGCAGAAAAGGCTGTAATAACGTTAAAACGTCCTGACATCATAACGTCATAACGTTATATTCCCGGCATGAGTAATAAAACCAAGCGCACTACCATCTACCTGGATGTCCGGCTGCACAAGGCGCTGCGGCTCAAGGCTGCCGAAACGGACCGCTCTGTCTCGGACCTGGTGAACGACGCCATCCAGTCGAGCCTGGCCGAGGAGCTGGAAGACCTGACCGCCTTTGATGAGCGTGCCGACGAGCCCAACCTGCGTTTCAACGACGTTTTGAAGGAGCTCAAACGTGATGGGCGGATATGAACTGCTGATCAAGCCGTCCGCCGTCAAGGAAATCGAACGAATAAATGGTAAGGCCAATCGCCGGCGGGTGGTGGGGCGCATTCAGGACCTGGCGAACGATCCGCGCCCCACAGGCTGCCGGAAACTCGTGGGCCGGGAACGCTACCGGGTAAGGCAGGGGGCCTACCGGATTGTCTATGCGGTGGACGACCGGGAACGCACGGTCCTGATTGTCAAGGTTGGGCGGCGGGGGGATGTTTATCGGCGAGGACCGGAGTGAGCCGTTGCGCACCCAGCGCGGGAAAACCCACTCCGCTCGCTTCGCGAGGCCCCTCCCTTACAAAGGGAGGGGAAATTCACAGGATGGTGGATGGGGTGAGTTCGCTGGCGGAGGCCTTTATTTCCCCCTCAGCGCCGCCTGCGCCGCCGCCAGCCGGGCCACCGGCACCCTGAAGGGCGAACAACTGACGTAGTCCAGGCCGGTGCGATGGCAGAACTCCACGCTGGCCGGATCGCCGCCGTGCTCGCCGCAGATACCGATCTTCAGTTTGGGATTGACCCCCCGGCCCTTCTGCACCGCTATCTCAATCAGTTGGCCCACACCGGCTATGTCCAGGCTCACAAAGGGGTCATGGGGCAGGATCTGCTGCTCTAAGTAGGTCGGCAGGAAGCCACCGATGTCGTCCCGGCTGAAGCCGTAGGTGGTCTGGGTCAGGTCGTTGGTGCCGAAGCTGAAAAACTCGGCCGAGTCGGCGATCTGGTCGGCGGTGAGGCAGGCCCGGGGCAGCTCGATCATGGTGCCCACCAGGTACTCGAACCCCACGCCCTGCTCCTCGATCACCTCGTCAGCCACCCGCCGGATCAACGCCTCCTGGTGGCGGTACTCGGTGTCGGTGCCCACCAGCGGCACCATCACCTCAGGGAATACGTTGACGCCTTCCTTTACGAGCTCGGCCGTGGCCTCAAAGATGGCCCGGGCCTGCATCTCGGTGATCTCGGGGTAGGCGATCCCCAGCCGGCAGCCGCGATGGCCCAGCATGGGGTTTAGTTCGTGCAGAGAGGCCACCCGGTCCTGGATATCCTGGCTGGATAGGCCCAGTTCGGTAGCCAGCTCGGCCGTCTGTTCATCGGTGAGGGTTATGAATTCGTGCAGCGGGGGATCGAGCAGCCTGATGGTCACCGGCAGATCGTGCATGGCCCGCAGAATCTCCTTGAAGTCCTGCTTCTGGTAAGGCAGCAATTCCATGACAGCCGCCCGGCGTTCGTCCACCTCGCTGGACAGGATCATTTTGCGCATGGCCATGATCCGCTGGGGGTCGAAGAACATGTGCTCGGTGCGGCACAGGCCGATGCCCTGGGCGCCGAAGGTCCGGGCCTGGGCGGCGTCCTCGGGGCGGTCGGCGTTGGCGCGCACCTTGAGGGTGCGGAAACTATCGGCCCACTCCAGCAGCTGGGCGTATTCGCGGTTATCCACCGGGTCGCTGTCTTGCAGTGGCAGCTCGCCGGCATAAACTTTACCGGCCGTGCCGTTGAGTGTCAGCCAGTCACCTTCCTTTAAAATCTGTCCGTTTACCGTCAGGAGCTTGCCGGCCGCGTCAATCTTTAGATCGCCGCAGCCCACGATGCAGCATTTGCCCCAGCCCCGGGCCACCAGGGCGGCGTGACTGGTCATGCCCCCTTTGGCGGTGAGGATGGCCACGGCCGCGTGCATACCGTGAATATCCTCGGGCGATGTTTCGTCCCGGAGCAGTATGACCGTTTTACCTTCGGCGGCCTGGGTCGCGGCGTCGTCGGCGGTGAAGACGATCTGGCCGCTGGCGCCACCCGGTCCGGCGGGCAGCCCCTTAGCCAACAGCTGGGCCGACACCTCGGCCTGGGGATCGACCATGGGGTGCAGCAGCTCATCCAGTTGGCTGGGGTTGACCCTCAGGACGGCTTCCTCATGGGTAATTAGCCCCTCGTTGACCATATCCACCGCTATCTTGATGGCGGCCGGGCCATTGCGCTTGCCCACCCTGGTCTGGAGCATCCACAGCCGGCCATCCTGGATGGTAAACTCGATGTCCTGCATGTCACGGTAGTGGGTCTCGAGCCTGGCGCGAATCTGATCCAATTCCACATATACAGCCGGCATAAAATCCTCCAGTGATACGAGGTCCTGGCTCTGCTCGGGCCTGGAGAGCTCATTCAATGGATTGGGTGTGCGGATACCGGCCACCACATCTTCCCCCTGGGCGTTGGGCAGCCATTCACCGAAGAACAGGTTTTCACCGGTGGCCGGGTTGCGGGTGAAGGCCACCCCGGTGGCGGAATTGTCGCCCAGGTTACCGAAGACCATGGCCTGCACGTTCACGGCAGTTCCCCATTGAGCAGGGATGCCCTCGATACGGCGATAGGCTATGGCCCGCTTGCCCATCCAGCTTTGGAAAACCGCCCCTATGCCGCCCATCAGTTGATCGTTCGGGTCGTCGGGGAAATCGCTACCCAATTGTTGCTTGATCAGCTGCTTGAATTTTTCGGCCAACGATTTCCAGTCGTCACCGGAAAGGTCCACGTCCTCACTAAGGCCGTTTTGCTCTTTATGTTCAGCAATCAGCCTCTCCATTTGATGACGGATGCCGGCGCCATCCCGGGGCTCGATACCCGCGGCTTTTTCCATCACCACGTCGGCGTACATCATGATCAAGCGCCGGTAGGCATCGTAGACGAAGCGCGGGTTATTGGACTTGGCGATCAGGGCCGGGATGGTTTGGGTAGTGAGGCCCACGTTCAGGACCGTCTCCATCATACCGGGCATGGAT
Source organism: Fidelibacterota bacterium (assembly GCA_022574435.1). Taxonomy (GTDB): domain Bacteria; phylum Fidelibacterota; class Marinisomatia; order SCGC-AAA003-L08; family TS1B11; genus JACZSB01. The sequence goes on along the minus strand of JACZSB010000007.1, from coordinate 4,828 downwards.
TGCCGGGCGCCGGAACGAACAGAAACCAGCAACGGTTTCTCAGTCCCACCGAACTGCTGGCCCATGATACTCTCGGTCTGCTGTAGGGCGGCCTTGATCTGGGCATCTAATTCCGCCGGCAGGGCCCGGTCATTTTCATAGTATTGGGTGCAGACTTCGGTCGTCAGGGTGAAGCCGGGTGGCACGGGCATTCCCAGGTTGGTCATTTCGGCCAGGTTGGCGCCTTTGCCACCCAGTAATTTTTTCATATCGGCGCGGCCCTCCGCCTCTCCTGCCCCAAATGAATATACCCATCTCATATCTATGTTATTCCTCCAATTATTCGGTGTGGTAAATGTTTTTTATAATATTTGCCAATGTTGAAAGGCTGGCAAAATTACAGCGCTGTGAGGGGATGAGGTAACAAATGATAGCCCTGCGGCCACTAGGCCTCAAGAAGGTAAGGTTTGGATGCATGTGAGCATATCCAAAATAACGGTGCTTGCATCGAGGCATGATACCCGATGATGAAATTGCCGGGAATTTGGCTTGGATAGGCAGTCAATTTTCCATTACCTTTCCCACCAATTATGTATTGTTTAATCAAACGACGAGATTTTGACCAGACAGAAAAATTAAAGACATGCAAATGCTATTAAAATCCCTGCTCACCAAAGCGCTGGCTACCGTTATTCTGGTCCTCATCCCAGCCCGGGTCGCAGCAACCACCGGGGTCCTTCCTGTAGACGGTGATACCTTGAATTACACCCATGTGTTATTCCAATGGGAGCAGCTGCCGGGAGCGGCAAACTACGAGCTGCAGGTGGCACGTAATGATACTATTGGCGGCGCCGATCCATTTGGCACTGCGATGGCCGTCCAACTGTTCGATTCCACACTACTGGCGATTGTGACCTCCGGTTTGACCTGGGATCAACCCTATGTCTGGAGGCTGCGGTCCATCGATGCAGCCGGAACGGCCGCCGGCTGGAGCAACCCGGCATATTTCAACACAGCAGTGTTGCCGGATACCGTTCCAACCTTTCACATAGATATTTTCGATACTAGCGCCTATCAACCGGGTCTGACATATTTCGACCTTGATAGAACCGGGGTTGTGGTGGCGGTAGACATGCTGGGGGAACCGGTATTATTCCTGGCCCAGGATATCAACGTGGCTCCCCGGTCCCGTTTCTCCGAAATGCTGCCCGACGGGAACATACTGATGACCGCCTACGTGCCGCCCGATGGCAGCGCCTATATCGTGACCCTGGATAATGACCTGGTCTGGGAACCGCCCATGGGCCAGGAATCGGGTATTCACCACAGTGTGATCCGGATGCCCAACGGCAATATCATGGCGGTCACTACCACGGAGCAGTTGAAACCTATCCCCCCCGGTCCCTGGGAGGACACCGATTTTGTAGCCGGGGACTCGGTTATCTGGTGGGGCGACGATATGGTGGAATGGGATATGGCCGGGAATGAAGTCTGGCGCTGGAGCGTTTTCGATTATTTCGACCTAGCCGACATCGACACCGCCATTTTTGCAAATGCACCTCTCCGTGGATATCATGACTGGACCCACGCCAATGCGGTCTTCTACGATGCGGTGGATAACGCGGTCTATTTTTCTTTTCGCTCGCTCGACCGGATAACCAAGATCGATTACGCCACCAAGGAAGTAATCTGGAACATGGGGCTGGATATGGTTTCCGGGGAGGTGCAGGTAGGCACCGATCTGAATTTCCGCCATCAACATGCTATCGAGATGCTGGCTAACCGTAACCTCATGCTCTATGATAACCACAATGATCTAACTCCGCAGCTATCCCGGGGGATAGAGATCGCCCTGACTGAGACAGATACGGTGCCTGTGGCGGAAATTGTCTGGCAGTACGTGCTGCCCGAAAGTCTGTATACCGCCTCCCGGGGCGATTGCGACCGGTTGCCCAACGGAAATACGCTCATAACCGCCGCTAATCCCCGGGCTATTACTGTGAATGGTCATATTCTTGAGGTGACCATGGATTCCAGCCTGGTATGGCAATTGCGCCTGGGAAATGACGGCGGAACCTCGCTATTTTCCTCGGAACGCCTGCCCGGGCTGTATCCCCAGGCCTTCAGCATGATACAGCCCGCCCTGGCCACCGGTATCGTGACACCGACAATCTTCGTGCCATCAGGTGCCGCGAGCCTGGAGTTCAAGTTATTTAACGAAGGATATATGGCCCAAACCTATATATATGAAGTAATTGATAGCTACGGCTGGTTTGAGGATGTTGGTGAAATCGAACTGGCCCCTGGTGAATCCGGGATGTTTACGATAAGTGGGACTGTAGTTTTCGATATTTATCCGAATCTAGTGCAGGTCACCGTAACACCGCTCAATGCTCCGGCGCTGGAGGCAGTCTATCTGTATGAAGTCTACTCACAGATCTTAACAGGCGTTAAGAGCAACGGTCTGCCCACTACCTATGCCTTTGATGCTGCTTATCCAAACCCATTTAATCCCGTAACGCACCTTCAATATGCTTTACCTACGGCGGGGCGGGTATCGCTGGTCATTTACGATATCAGCGGACGTGAAGTGGCGCGCCTGATCGATGGATATCAGCCGGCCGGGCTATACAAATCTGTCTGGCACGCCGGGAGCTTTGCCAGCGGTATCTATTTCGCACAGCTTAGGGCAGAGGGCTTCATCAAGACCCAAAAGATCATATTGATGAAATAGACGATTGAAATAGTGAGACTGCTGTTTTCCCAGGTAACTATCTTAGGATCACCAGTGGCTTTTAAGTACCAAAATATGGATTGCTCTTGATGATGCGCTATTCGTCTTTGCTGTTCGCAGTGATCGCACTACTACCCGGTAAGGTGATTAAGGCTGAATGGCTTCCCGAGGATGAGCGCAGTCTGAACTACACTCAAGTTCTATTTTCCTGGGATCAGATGCCGGGGGCCTTGGCGTACGAGCTGGAGGTATCGGAGGATGGGGGAGTACCAGTCATTAATTATATCGATTCCACCCTAACCTGCATAATCGATGAAGAACTCGAGTGGGGGCTGAGTTATTCCTGGCGAGTGCGGCCTATTTACCCAGATGATATTGCCGGCGAATGGAGCGCTGTACGCCATTTTTATATTTTAGAACTGCCTGGAGACAGACCGGAATTTTCTGTAGAAAATATGATCCCCGATTCCGTCTCTCCGGGGCTCACCATGCTGAATGTGAACGCACGGGGATTTGCCATGGGTGTCGACCAATGGGGCGCACTGAAATGGTATCTGGATGCGTCCCTTTATCCTGATAGATTTCGCATCACTCAATTTTTACCGAATGGTCATTTCATGGTATATAAGAGTTCCTATGGCCATGGGAGAGAGGTTGCTCTAAATGGAACTATTCACTGGCAGGTTGACAGAACTGATATGCACCACGAAATCATTAAAAAGGGACCCAATAGATACATGGGGATCGTACAAAAAACGGTTCAGGCCTTAAAGTACGCAGCCGTATCTGAAGATTCCAGCTGGAATTATAATATTATTTGGAGAGGAGATGATATCCTGGAGTTTGATGAGGATGGTACTGTCGTATGGTCCTGGAGCACCTTCGATCATTTCAGCATGGAGGACTACCATGGGGCCAAATTGACCGGCGTCGGCCCAGGCGGCACGACCGATTGGACTCATAGCAATGCCATCCATTTCGATTCAACCGAGAGTGCTATTTATTTTTCTTCAAGAAATATTTCCCGTATTACAAAAATTGATTATCCCTCCGGCGATGTGATCTGGATGATGGGCGATAGCCTGGCCTCCGGTGATGTCACCGTGGGCACGGACATTGGATTTAACTTTCAACATTCCATCAAAAAACTTGCTAACGGCAACCTGCTGATGTTCGATAACGGCATATTAACATATAGTGATGGCATATACAGTGATAGGAAACGTTCACGAGGATTAGAGATAGCAGTGACCAGTACAGATTCCGGCTATCAGGCTGAGGTCGTATGGCAATATATCCTGCCTGAAAGTATGTATGGCAGGCTTATGGGCGATTGCGACCGCCTGCCCAATGGTAACACCATGATGACTACCGGCAGCTCCGGCTATATTGTGGAAGTCACGCCTGACTCGCAGATGGTCTGGTACCTAGACCTCGGGATAAAACAACTCTACCGATCGGAACGAATTCCCAACCTGTACCCCCAGGCACATTCCGTAATCGGTCCTGATTTCACCGACTCCAATAGCGTCCGGTTGATCTATTCTCGTGCTCTAGCGGATAGTCTCCAATTTGAGTTTATCAATGAGGGTTGGGCGGATCAGTCCTACAATTATCGTCTCCTTACGGATGGCGCCACCCCTGACCAAAGCGGACAGATCAACATTCCGCCGGGCGCCAGCAAAAAAGTGCTTTTGCCCTTCGTCTTTGATCTACCCGGCGAGCCGATCAACCTGCAATGGATCGTCACCCACTCATCCGCCAGTGGCGTGAGCGATACTATCCAGTATCGAATCAGGCACCTCAATATCCCACCGCGGATCACCTCTGCCGATAGCGCCTTTGCCCTGGAGGGTAGCCCTTTCGTCTACCGAGCCACGGCTGTTGATGCCGATGACTCCACCCTCACCTGGACCTTCCCGGTGCTGCCCTCCTGGCTCACAGCCCAGACCGACATGGTCTACGGGACCCCCCTTGAGGGTACCCAGGATACGACTTTCACCTCCATCGTTTCTGATGGAGAATTCAGCGATACATTGTCTATAGCCCTCCTGATTTTATCTACCAATGAGCGCCCGGCGATCACATCATTGGGCAGCGCAGAGGCCATTGAGG
>JACZSB010000179.1 GCA_022574435.1 Fidelibacterota bacterium | reverse complement strand
TCATATAGCTCATCATTCGATATATCATCTTTCGAAGCTTGTAAGGAAACCTGATAAAAATATCCCTCTTCTTCTACCTCTCCCCGGCTGGCGAAATACTTAGAACCATTAACAATCCATCTCGTCCATCCTCCGAAATCAGCGCTCAACCAACTGTGCAATGAAGTGTATGCTGATTCATTTATGTACTCCGCTTCTTGTTCTCCAATCCCCACTTTAATAGGCACCCAAAAAGGGAAAGTCTTAGTAAATTGTGGTCCATCTGGCATCGCTGTCCACTTTGCGGCCGGCGGGCGGCTAAGTTGGTTCCTGCGCAGAGGAAGGTAGTCCAATGACTAGGCCAACCATCTTATTTGTATCGCATTCGGCTGGCCGTTATGGGGCTGAAAAGTCTCTCCTGGACCTGGTATTGGGCATCAACCGGGACCTTTATAACGTGATTGTTTTAGTCCCTAGAAGAGGGCCGCTGACCGAACTTCTTGGCAAGCACGGGGTAAGGTATATTGTCTCGTTCTATACAAAATGGATCGATAACAATCTTATTCCTCTCAAGGCTATTATCCGGACAGTAATTAATGTAATAGCGCTGATCAGATTACTGCGGATCCTCAAGTCCCATTCCATTGGTCTAGTCTACACAAACACAGTGGTTATCCCCATCGGCGCTTTGTTATCCCGTTTCCTCCGTATCCCTCATATCTGGCACGTTCGGGAATTTGTCCATGAAGATCGGAGGGCGAGATTTAATTATGGTACGACTCTGACTATGAGGTTCATCGCAAAATATTCTGAAAAGGTGATTTGCAATTCCAAAGCCATATCCAATAAAATGGGCCAATATATCCCTGCCGAAAAGCTAACCGTGGTATATAATGGTCTGCTTGAGGGTAGCAAGACTGCGTCGGAGATACCGGTTAGAAAAGCGCCCCGTGAAGAGCGATCAACACTTTGTATTGCTGGCGCTATTGCCCCTCATAAGGGGCAGCAGGATGCCATCAAGGTGTTGAGTTTGCTACGAGAGAGAGGACGGAATGCCCGATTGCTTATCCTGGGGCTGGGCAGTTGGTTATATCTTAAACGGCTTAAACGGCTGGCCAACGACTTAGGCGTCTCTAACGATGTGATCTGGCAAGGTTATCTGCCTAACGCCGTGGATGTATTCAGGTCCGCGGACATCGTACTTGTCTGTTCCAGGTTTGAGCCATTTGGACGAGTAGCCGTAGAGGCCATGTCCGTGGGGACACCGGTGATCGGCACCAATGGTGGTGGGCTGATCGAAATTATTGATGATGGCAAAAACGGACTGCTATATCCAGCGGGCAACTGCAACGCGCTTGCCGATCAGATTATGCGGTTGTCAACAGATTCCAGGTTATACGAGATCATATCCAGGAATGCAATTTTATCGGTATACGAGCGGTATACTAAGGGGCGTTATATTGATGAGATTGAACTGATCATAGCAGCAGCGATCGAGAAACGGCAGGGGGAATACTACTGACATTCGCCGGTAATCTATAGGCAAGGGCATTTGATCAGGCCCAAGAATTATTGTATGGCATGCTAGTACGTCGAAAAGGTATTTTCCAGTCTCCCTCGTGGCCCTTGGCAACTGCCATGGTCCGGCGGGGTTGCCCGTGGGGCTGGGTAAATCACTGCTGAAGGCCATGCCTTGGATCTGGTCGGCCCTCCGGCTGGGCATCCGCCTATGGGATGTGCTGGTAACCCTTCGGCTGCAACCTTGCGCTGCCCGCCAATTGAAGCAGCTGGTGGCCGGATTGGTCTTTGCGGGCGTATATTTTAGCGCACTATATGGCCTGAGTCTGGAGCCGGAAGACCGGGAGGTGCTACGAGCCTTCCAGCGGAAATTCAATAGGTGGCGATTTTGAAAAACTGGTTGGATACAGTGAATAAACCACGGTTGCTAATACTATTATTCTGCCTGATGCTCCCGGCAGGATTATACCATCAGGTCCTGATCGGGGGTTATATCTTTGGCGGGCCGGATTCACTGAACCCGTCGGCATTTGGGCAAGGTTTGCGGGCCGTGAAAGCCCTGACCGGGGAAGAGCCGGCTTGGCTATCTACTATTTTTTCAGGGATGCCCCGTTATCATTCCTTCACCAGAATTTCGCAGCTATATCTACCGCAGGTGATCATGACGACTATGGGGTCCCTTGGCATATCGGGTTTTTGGTTCTTTATCCTGCACCTCTTTTTTGGGGGTGCCGGTTGCTATCTATTGGTGAGGTACTTGAACGGTTCCTTTGCCGCCGGTCTACTCGCCGGCCTCGGTTTTATGCTGATGCCGTACATCAATTCCATGTTGGTGCATGGTCACGGCAGCCAGATGATGACGTTATCATATCTGCCGTGGGTCATATACGCCCAGTTGCGCCTGTTTGACCGGGGCACTGTTGCCGGCGCGGCCCTGCTGGCCCTGCTGGTGGGCCTGCAATTGCAACGCGGCCATGCCCAGATTGCTTACTACACCCTGATGCTGGTCGGGCTGTTGTTCGTGGTGCAGGTGGTAAAGGGGTGGCGCGACCCGCAACAGTCTCAGGCCGCCACTATCCGGTTTGTGCTGTTTTTTGCAGCGGCCATGGTTGTGGGGCTGGCGCTGGCGGCGGCCTTGCTGATCCCGGTGCAGAACTATATACCCTACAGCATTCGCGGGGGCCGGGCCGGGGGCAGCACCGGTTTTGAGTACGCTACCAGGTGGTCCTTTAGTTTCGGCGAGACCATGACCTTCATCCTACCATCGTTCTACGGTTTTGGCGGCGTCACCTACTGGGGAGATATGCCGTTCACCGATTACCCGAACTACATGGGCATTATTCTGCTGGCACTGGCAGCTTGGGCAGTGGCCGTCAAGCGCACCTGGCTGACCTGGACCCTGGCAGCGGCCGGTTGCCTGGCATATCTCATCAGCCTGGGGCATAATTTTTTCGTCTACCGGCTGTTTTTCAATCTAATGCCGTACTTTAATAAGTTCCGTGTGCCGGTCATGATTCTGGTGCTGACCCAGTTCAGCGTGGTGATACTGGCCGGGATGGGGCTGGACTCGCTGCTGGATCGGTTGAAAAGCCTGACCGCCGGGCTGCAGCGCAAGTACGCCCTCTGGGCTGCCGGAACAGTAGCCCTCCTGACGGTAATATTCTTCGCACTGCCAGGGATTATTGGTGGTAGCCTGCCGGCGCCCAGGGGTGTCTCGGCCCAGTATGCCGGTCAGGTTAGTCAGTTGCGCCTGGACCTGATCAGGATGGACGCTATTTGGTTTATGGTGGTTGCCGGTGGCGCGGTGGCGCTGGGCTATCTGTGGCTCAAAGGCACTCTATCCCGGCGGTGGTTGCTCACGGGTCTGGTAACCCTGACGGTTCTCGACCTGGGCCGGGTGGACCGGCAGATAATCCAGCCGTCGCCTGATAGTATGCGGGCTTCGGTGCTCCAGCCGGTGGCGTACGTCCGCCGGTATCTGGGCAGTGACCCCGTGATCGATTTTATAGCTTCCGCCCCGGATAAATTCCGTATCATGCCTATGGGCGGCCTGCAGAACGATAACCGCTGGGCGGCTTTCGGGATCGAGTCCATCACCGGCTACCATCCCGCCAAACTGGCCAATTATGACCGTTTCATGCAAGCCAGCGGTTTTCGCAGCGGCGGCATACTGCGGATGCTGAACGTGAAATACCTGGTGAGCCAGCAGCGATTCAGCGATCCCCGGTTCGAGGAAGTGTTGGTTGGCAACCTATACAGCGGCGGCCAGTACCGGCCTGCGGTGGTTTACGAGTATCATGATTTTATGGATCGGGCCTGGTTCCCCGGGCAGGTGGCGGCGGGGGGCGCTGAGCAGGAGATTATCGAGCAGTTGATTAAGCCCGGTTATGACCCCAGCATGGTTGTATATATATCAAACGAATATTGGGCGGACAGCTTGATCGGTGGCAGCGGCCGGGTGTTGGAGAGCGCCTGGCAGCCGGACCACATTCGATTGGAGGTGGCCACCGAGCAGCCGGCCCTGCTGGTGGTGAGCGAGATCTACTACCCGGCCGGGTGGGTGGCCCGGGTCGACGGCGAGGAGACGCCCATCTACCCGGTGAACACTATCCTGCGGGGGGTGATGGTCCCGGCGGGGAGCCACACAGTGACCCTTGATTTCGACCCGGCCGACCTGCGCTATGGCCGCTGGATCAGCCGGCTGGCGCTGCTGGCGATAATTCTGGGGTTCATGCCGGCCGCCATCATCAGGTTCCGGTCGTGAACCTATACCGTTATTCCGTCAATCTGAAGGCCGGGCTGTTCGCCCTGGGGATCATCATTGTGGTTTCCCTGCTGTGGTATACCCAGACGCTGGTGGCCGAGCTGCAGACCAACGAGCGCAAGCTGCTGGATTTCTATGCCCAGCTGATCGGTAAGGTGGCCACTGAGGCCCAATCGGAGGACCTGGGCTTCGTGTTCGACCAGGTGATCCAACAGATCCAGTTTCCCATCGTGGTTACCTCCGACGATGGCCGGGCGGTGAGTTGGCGCAACGTGCAGGTAGACTCGTCCCTGACCGACGCGGCCCAACAAGTATACCTGGCGCGGCTGATCAAACGCATGGACCGAAACCACCAGCCGGTGGATGTGCGCTATGGCGACCGGGTAATCTCCCGAATCCATTATGGGGACAGTTCCATCGTCAGCCAGCTGCAGTGGCTGCCGTTTGTGGAGATTGTGGTGGCGGCGCTGTTTATCCTGGTGGGATTCGCCGGATTTTCACTGATCCGCAACAGCGAGAAGAGCTCGATCTGGGTGGGTATGGCCCGGGAGATGGCCCACCAATTGGGCACGCCGGTATCGGCCCTCATGGGCTGGACCCAGCTGCTGCGCGACAGGGGTTCCACCGACGATGAGACGCTGGATGAGTTGGAACAGGATGTCCACCGGCTGGAGCAGATCGCCGACCGGTTCCACAAGATCGGCAGCCTGCCCCATTTCGAGCTATGGGACTTACACCTGCTGGCCGAATCCTCGGCGGCCTATTTTCGCCAGCGCCTGCCCAAGGCCGCCGATACCACCATTACCGTCACCGGCAGCAGCACCCAGGTGCGAGGTGCGGAAACATTGGTGCAGTGGGCCCTGGAGAACCTGATCAAGAACGCGCTGGAAGCGCATGACGCCGACATCCTGGAAGACGGGCGCGTCGGCAACAATTATCAGGCGCTGGTGACGTTCGACGGCGATCTGCGCAGTTTCGCTTACGCGATGGAGCATGCCGCGCCCAAGGCCAAGGTCAGTCTGCTCTCGTCGGTTGAGGCGGTCGCTCCCGGCAAGGCGTTCGACCTGGGCATCTATTTTCAGCTCGAACCCGGCTGGAATATCTACTGGCAGAATCCGGGTGACAGCGGTCTGGCACCGCGGGTCACATGGACGCTGCCCGATGGCTTTTCCGTGGGCGAGCTTCGCTATCCGATTCCCAAACGTCATCACAGCCCGGGCGACATCGTAACCAATATTCTCTCGGGCGATCCGATGCTCATTGCCCAGGTGACGCCGCCGGCTGACTTGAAGGGCGATTCGCTGCGCCTGCGTGCGAACGTGACCTATCTTGTTTGCTCGGACAAGTGCATTCGCGAACAGGCGATCGTGAGTATCGACGTTAGTGTTCTCGCGCGGGGCGCCGAGACGGTAGAGGCGAACGCCCGTCTTCTTGGCCGCGCTCGTCGGGCTCAGCCTCAATCGACGAGCAAGAGTCTGACGGTCACGCCGAGACTCTCGCCGCCAACGCTTAGGAGCGGTTCCAAGTTCACGTTCGAGTTGGACGTCAAGATCAAACGCGGCATGCACATTCAGTCGAACACGCCGACGCTCGATAGCCTGATCCCAGCCGACGTGTTTCTTTATCGCACGCCGGGAGTGTTCTTCGAGAAAGCGGTATATCCC
>JACZSB010000006.1 GCA_022574435.1 Fidelibacterota bacterium | reverse complement strand
TCTGCCAAGGAACGGTGGACAGCGGGTCCGGCGCCGCCCCCTGCAAAAACAGGCAAACCGGATAGACCTTCGGCTAAGTACAATAGCACCACCAGGCCGCCCCGCACAGAGCCCATCAGCGCACCTACCAACAGCACCGCGAATGTCTGCCCGGTGATGGGTACCGGACCGATGGGCAGCTGGACAGTCAGCTGGGCGCTCAAGGCCAGCAGCACCGATCCCCCGCACAGAAGTATAAAATCGAATAGCAGCGCCGGGCGGCGGGCGGCCGGTCTCAAGGCATCGGCATAGGTCATAGAGGTCATTGCTCTGGTCTCCTGGTCAATAGCCGGCTTCCCGGTAGGGGAACGCCATGGTCTATCATCCTTTAAAGTAGATTCGGCTCCAGTTGAATTTAGTCCGGCTGCCTGTGGAAGCCAACGGCTGATCGCCGCCGATTCCCTCCCTCCTGAGCAGCTGCCCGGTTGGTCCAGCCAGCGCCAGCACGTCATCGGCAATACGACTGTTACGATCTAAAAGCGCTGGAATATAAACCTGCCGGCCGGCAAATGACAAGCGTTGGCGCGGGTGGCAAATGGCTGGAATAACCACCGGATATTAACTTCGGTACCTAAATATAAATTTTGCGGTGGGCAACTGTGGCCGTAAATTTGAAAAGCTACAGACGATTAGCGACAGGCATGGAACAGCTCACACTCAATATCACCGAGAGGTCCCGGTCACGTGTGATCGCCTCATCACCCCACGGATTTCAGATCGAATTAATGGAGTTCGTGGGCCAAGAGGATGTTCCGGCCCTGATAACCGTCTCCGAATCACTGGCCCAGGTGTACGGCGACTCCGCCAAGCTGACCAAGACCACCATTCGTAAGTACTTCAATTACCCCAAAACCATGCCTTTCGTGGCCCGCAACCACGGCGAGATCGTCGGGTATATCATCGGGGTACCGTTGGAATATTTCGCTCACGATCACTGGGCCAAATACGACCAGAATCTGGGGCGGGGTAATTCCCTGTATACCTATGCCTTTGTGATCCTGGCGAAATATCGCAAAAACGGCTATGCCCGGACATTGAAACGGGTCTACCTGAATTGGACCAAGAAGCACGGCTACAAATATGTCACCGGTCATGTGGTGGAAGGGATCGCCCGCACCTTCTCGCCAGTGACGGTGGTGGTCAAGCGCTTCACGAACTGGCACGGCTCAGGGATAACCTTCGAATACTACCGCCGGCCGATCCACGATGCCTCGGTGGGGCGCGGCTTTTAAGCGCCCATAAACAAGACCATTACAATTCAGCAGACTTAGAAGACGTAGCTGCCCAGGGACGCCGGCTAGGGTTGACAGCTAATCTCTAAGGGAAGATAACGGCAGGTGAGCTAATTGACCCGCTTCAGCAATATGGGCAACAGATCGAAGAAAGCCTCTTGTTCCTTGGAGTGTTCCAGGTTCGCCTCCACCTGGATCAGCCCTTTGGATTGCTGGGCGGTCCCTTGTTGAAGTAGTGCCTTGGTATCCGACGCGATAGTATCATCCCGAACCAGCTGTGAGAGGACGGCCTGCTTCAAACTGATGCTGGCATAAAAATAGTCTATGCCCCACTCTATGTTGAAAATCGGTTTCTTTCGGAAGTAGAAAGCGTGAAACCAGCTGCGGCCCGCGTCGCTCCATTGGAGTTTGGGGGTGAGGTCCAGATCCACCAACTCGTCGTACACCACTTCAAAGCGCCGGTAACGTGCCGGCCCGAGATATGCCTGCAACTCTTCCTTGGAGGGAGCCGCTTTGGCATTTTGCAGGGGGTTTTCAGAAGACATGCTGGGCCTTAAGTTAAAATTGCGCTAGTTCCCGAACAGGGCGTCTATATCGGCCTGCGACACCGAGTCGTCCCGCCTGATTTTATCAGCCTGGTCCAGCGCGTCTTCATCGCCCACTTCCTGGGCGTAATTATCGACGATGGCCTTGACCAACTCGTTCTTTTCACCAATTGACTGCAACGCCTCAAAAAGCTTGCTCATCCGCAACTGGATCGCCTCGACTATCTGGGAAGCCTGGCGCAAATGTTGAGCGGTTATGTCCTGGAATTGGAGGGCCATCTGGATCTCGGTGATCTTATCACCCAGGGTATCAAGTTTTGCCTGAGTGGCGGCATCCAGATTGCTGGAGTTTAAAGCTTCCAGATCGGCTGTGATCCCTTCCAGGTTATCCATGATGGTATTGGTGGCGTCTTCGGAAAGTGTCTCGGCGCTGGCAATGTTGTCAGATGCGTCCGGCATATGCTTGGTTGAGTCCCGCAGGGCAAATTGGGCTTTGGCCAGAATCGGCATCAAATCGCTTAAAAAGTTGAATAGCTCCTCCAGGAACGGACTGATCTCTCCCCCGAACTCGAACAAGGATTCCATGTTCATCAGACTCTTGAGCACCGTGCCGGTCCCCTTGTCCACAGTTTTATCCTTTTTTGTTTCGCTCACTTTAGAATCGCCTCCAACTTAGTTCTAAGGACCTCCGGGGTAAATGGTTTGATCACATAGCCGTTCACGCCCAGTTTCATGGCTTTCATCACATCATCCTTCATACCCCGCGTAGTGATCATCACTATGGGCAGAGTCTCATATTCGGGCATGGCCCGGATGTTTTTGACCAGATCGGCGCCGTTCATTTCCGGCATATTCCAATCCGTGACCAGTAGATCGATCGTCTTGCCCTCGATTTTATCCAGGGCGTCCACACCGTTCTCAGCCTCGATTATATCCGTGTACCCCAGCCGTTTCAGAGAATTAGCGATTATCCTCCGCATGGTGGGCGAATCTTCCACGAACAAAATTGTCTTAACTTCCATTTTGCTGAAAAACTCCTTATGCTACTATCTTGTTTATCACCGCCGGCATTTGTGCGGCAGAGGTTACAATATCGGCAATCCCGGCGTCGACTACCGCTTTAGGCATCCCGTATACCACACACGATTCTTCATCCTGCGCTAAGATTGTGCCATTGATCGCCTTCAGCGCCTTGAGCCCTTCAACCCCATCATGACCCATTCCGGTGAGGATTACCCCCAGAACCTGGGAGCCAAAGGTAGCTACAGCCGAAGAGAATAGTAAATCCACGGAGGGAAAATAAAGCATCCCATCTGGTTTTGTGGTCAGGTCAGCGAGCACATGGGTACCTTTCCGATTGAGTACCAGATGCTTGCCTCCGCGGCCTATGAGTACTACCCCTTTGGTAAGCCGATCACCCGGCTCCGCCTCTTTGACCTCCAATGCCGAGGTGCGGTTCAGCCGATTTGCGAAGGCCTTGGTGAAGGCCTCGGGCATATGCTGGGCCACTACGATGCCGACGGGGAAATCGGCCGGCAGGTTATCCAGGATATACTGCACTACAGGTGGACCACCGGTGGATACTCCGATGGCCACCATGGAATAATTCTTCTGCTTCAGCCCAGCTGGAATCACTACTCGATCTTCATCTGTAGCGGCCCGCATGGATGCTTTGCGGTCCCGCCGGTGTTTCAAGGCCTCCAGAAAGGCACTTCTCTTGGTTGGATTATGCCGGACGATGGCCCGGATCTTTTTTAGCAGATCCTCCTTGATCTTGGTGATATCAATCGCCACGTAGGACTGGGTTTTAGCGATGAAATCCACAGCGCCTTTGTCCAGGGCCTCCAGTGTGGCTTCCGCGCCCTCGGTAGTAATGGAACTGACCATCAGGACCGGGGTCGGGCAATCACGCATAATCATCTCAAGAGCTTCCAGGCCGTTCATGCGGGGCATCTCGATGTCCATGGTCACGCAGTCGGGTTTGAGCTCCTTAACCATCTCGACGCCTTGTTCACCGTCCCGGGCCATCCCCACCACCTTGATGTCCGACTCCGATTCCACCATGATCTGGATCGCTTTGCGCATGAAAGCCGAATCGTCAACAATAACCAGTGTGATCAATTTATCAACCCAGACCCATCCGGTGCACTAGTTCCGGTACGTCCAGAATCAGGGTGATCTTTCCATCGCCACCAATGGTGCCACCGGCTATGCCGGGAATTCGCCCCAGCACCTGACCCAGCGGCTTGATTACGGCCTCCTCCTGTCCATTCAACCCGGTCACTACCAACGCGTAGCGGAATTCCGCCACGGACACCACCACGGCATAGTATTCCTGATCCTTTTTATCTTTGTCCACCGGTACTGAGAACCATTCGTCCAGGTAGAGCGTATTGATCACCGATTCCCGGAACCGGATGACCCACTTGTCCTCCACTTTAGTGAGGGCTGAGGTATCGAGCTTCACCGTCTCGATGATCGAACCGAAGGGGATAATATACTCCTCATCCCAAACCGCCACTTTTAGCCCGGTGACGATTGCCAGGGTCAACGGCAGCTTGATGACGATCTTGGAGCCTTGGCCCACCTTGGTTTCGATATCAATCGCTCCGTTCAGCTTCTTGATGTTGGTGGAAACCACATCCATTCCCACACCGCGTCCGGAGACATCGGTGACCTTGGCTGCCGTGCTGAATCCGGGCCGGAAAATCAGGTTAAGCTTGTCACGGTAGGACATGGATTCGGCTTCCATGCTGCTGATGGTTCCCTTTTCCAGCGCCTTTGCCACCAGTTTCTCCGCATCCATCCCGGCGCCGTCGTCCGACACCTCGATTATAATATGGTTGCCCGCATGGGAGGCGCTGAGGGTTATGGTGCCGGTCTCCGGCTTGCCCATGGCCTTGCGTATTTCCGGCGTTTCGATCCCATGGTCCGCCGCGTTGCGCACCAGGTGCAACAGCGGATCGCTGATGGATTCGATAACCGACCTATCCAGTTCTGTATCCTCCCCGATCAGCACTAACTCCATCTGCTTGCCTTTGTCCCGGGCCAGGTCTCGAATTACTCTCGGGAATTTTCGGAACACATTGCTGATGGGCAGCATCCTCATCTGCATCACGGCCTCTTGGATTTCCGTCGTAATCCGGCCCAGCGAATTATTAACCTGGTCCAGGTTATCCATGGAGCTATCGGCGGTCTTTTCCGCAGCCAGGGTGGAATAGGCCTGCCCCAGCTGATTGCGGCTGAGCACCAATTCTCCCGCCAGGTTCATCAGATTCTCCAGCCTTTCCATGTCAACACGGATAGTCTGGCCTCCGGCCGCCGCCTTCACACCCTTAGCGGCCCCATCGCCCTGCTTTTTCGACACGGCGGCACTGGTAACCTCACCATGAATCAGGGCGGCCAGGTCTTCCAACAGGGTTGAGTTATCAGCGTCCTGTAATTCCGCCTGCTCCCGCCCATCGTCCAGAACCTCATGCAGCCAGTGCAGCACCTCAACCAGGACTACATTCCCTTCCGCTGAGGGCAGCAGCTTGCCTTTCTCGACGGCCACCAGGAATTGATGGGTGTAATCCATCAGCGTAGCTATGGTAGGGAGTTGGTTTTCGGAGCATAAGAGCTGCAGGTCCGAGAACTGTCCCGCCAGCTGGCCGGCATTTTCTTCGGTGATTTGCTGGTCGGCGCCGGCCAGTTCTGTCTCAATCTTGTTAAGAAAGCCATCCAATCTTTGGATACAAACTTCGTTTTTATCGGCTTGACCGTTGCCAGTTCCGTCCCCTTCGGCCGCAGGAGCGCCATCAGTAGCAATCGCTTCCCCTTCTGCCTCGTGGGCGCCATCAGCAGCAATCGCCTCCGCTTCGGCCGCGGCGCCGTCACCCATAGAGGCTTTCAACTTCTCTATCAGCGGATCGATTTCGT
Organism: Fidelibacterota bacterium; assembly: GCA_022574435.1. Taxonomy (GTDB): domain Bacteria; phylum Fidelibacterota; class Marinisomatia; order SCGC-AAA003-L08; family TS1B11; genus JACZSB01. Next base: position 16,653 of record JACZSB010000006.1, on the reverse strand, counting down.
AAACCTTCTCCTCCCGCTCCTTGACATCGTTGATAAACTGGGCGAACCAATCACTGCTGGCCAGCAGATTATCGATGATGGCTCCGGAGGGCTGCAACTTGCCGTTGCGCAGCTGGTTCAGCAAGTCCTCAGCCACATGTGCCAGGTCCTTTGCCTGGGTGAACCCCAGGAAACCGCAAGTGCCCTTGAATGTGTGGAAGGCCCGGAAAATCCGGTTCACCAGCTCCTCGTCCGGATCAGACTCCAGATGCACCAGGTCTTCGTTGACCGCCTCCAGTAATTCTATAGTCTCGATGATGAACTCATCGAGAACTTCTTCCATTCCCACTAGATTATCGTAGACACTCATGTCTTAGTCTCCCTCTGATTGTCCATCGTCGCCGAGACCGGTTTCCTCGACCGGCGCCTTGCGGGCCGGGCACTGATCCCCATACAGCAATTACTCAGCCCTAGGGCTGGAGCGTTTGCCATGTTCCGATAGTAACGATAAACAGATGTTTTCACTAGACCGGTTTCTTTTTAATATCCAAAAACTTGGATACTTGATACTCAATATTCTTGGCATCGAAAGGTTTTTCGATGTAGGCGTTGGCTCCGACTGCTATCCCTCGTTGCTTTGATTCCTCTCCACGCTCTGAGGACAAAATGATGATCGGCACGTCCCGGTGTAATTCGGAACCACGAACATTCTGAATAAATTCGAAGCCATCCATATTCGGCATATTTAAATCTACGATGATTAGATCCACCTGGGGAATTTGTGAAATTTTCTCCAGGGCATCCATCCCGTCAACCGCCGTAACTACTTCCAGGCTTTGGGAAGCTAAGGAAAAAGTGACAAACTTTCTGACAGTAGAGGAGTCGTCCGCTATCAGGACCACTTGCTTGTGCTTGGACTGCTGCTCCTCGTTCATCAATCGAATCCCCTTCTATTCTTTCTTGTAAACAAACGCCCCGGAAAAATGCTCCACCTTGAATGATGAGCTGATCCCATGGAGTGATTCGGCCTCCCCCAGGAAGAAATAACCACCATGATTCAGCATGCCGTACATGGACCGCAACACCCGCTTTTTCATCTCATCATCGAAATAGATCATCACATTCCGGCAGAATATGAAATCAACATTAGCCATACTGCGGATCGCCGAGACATCGTTAAGGTTGAGGTACCGGAATTGCACCATGTCCCTGATTTTGTCATCCACCCTGTGCAGGTTGCCTTCCTCCACAAAATAGCGTTGCTTCTGCGCCTCAGTCATGGAGCCCCGGAAGGAATTCTTGCTGTAGGTGGCGTCCTTGGCCCGCTTGAGCGCCCGATGGCTGATGTCGGTCCCTAACAACTTAATTGTCCAGTTTCGCGCCGCGTGACCTAACGTATCATTTATGATAATGGCCAGCGTGTACAGCTCCTCGCCGCTGGAAGAAGCGGCGCTCCAGATATCAATGGTCCGCTTGCCCTGTGCCAAGCGCTGCTTGGTTAGATCGGTGAACAGTTTTTTGAACACTTCCAGCTGCGCCTGGAAGCGGAAAAAGAAGGTCTCATTGATGGTGACCGCGTTATAGATTTGATGGAATTCAGATGAGGCGCCATCCTGATTTCTAATATGATCGATATAATCCCCGAAGGATGGCAACTGCAGCTCCTTCAAGCGGCGACCCAGCCGGTTCTCCAGCAAATAAAGCTTGTTCTCGGCAAAAAATATGCCGCTTTTCTCATAAATGATATCTCTCAAATCGCGAAATTGATCCAGACTGAGACTTAGCGGTAGTGTGGTACTGACTGTAGTCATGGCCGGTAAACCTGGATTAGTCACCTTAGTGGCAGTATTTGCCAGTGCGATACTAAGCATAAATCTCTCATCTTAAAGACTTGGCCGGCAGGAATTATCACCAGGATAAACCTTTCCATTGGCACCATCTACAGCCTGGGATGGAGTTGCCATTACCCCTCTAATACTTGTTCAGCCATAGCCCTTAGATCATCATCCTCGGACTCCAGGAAGGGGGCGATCCAGTCCTTGCCTTCGGGCAGTCCCAGCCGGTTCACCACCTTCATAGCGGCCAGCTGGGGCAGATTGCGGTCGCCGGCCAGGACCTGCTTAAGTACCGCCCTGGCTGCCGCAGGTTCAAAATCGACCAGTTGCTCGATGGCTGTGTAAGCGACCCAGTCGTCGCTGTGTTCTACCATCTCCAGGGTAAACTGTCTGAGCTCCGCATGAGGCCTGCCGGCTTTGATCAGTGCTACCAGTACCCGGGAATTCAGCTGCCCGTGGGCATGAATCAATCTGGCCAGCACCTCCGCCGGCAGTTCCTCGTCTATCTGTTCGATAAACAGCTGTAGAAATTGTTCGTCCGCCTCCCTGGCCGCCATAATCAGAGTATCCAGAGGCGTGCCAGGTCGCGCCAGCAACCTGATATTTATGCGGCTGGCAATTTTGAGCATGCTCATTACTGCCGGCACATGCAATTTATCGGGGAAGGCTTCAAAGTTCACCTCCAGAAAATCGAAGATCGCGGCGTCACCGGCATTACCCAGGGCATCCACTATGGCGAATTGAATCAGGAGGTCCTGGGTGGCCAGCAGATGATCCTTGAGGAAGTGGGCGCCTTCCGCCTGCCCCACCAGCCCCAACGCTTCAGCACATTCCCGCTTGAGATAGTCGCGCTCCTCAAAAGCCTTGATCAAGTGCGGCAGCGCCAGGGGCGACTTAATCTTACCCAGCGCCTCAGCCGCCGACACCCCCACATTCTCCACCGGGTCATATAGCGCCGTTACCAAACTCTCCACCGCCCGGTCGCTTTCCGCCAGTCCCAAAATATCAGCGCTGAATTTGCGCACATCCTCGTTTTCATGGGCCAGCGCATTCAGCAGGTAGTCCACCGCGCCGTCACCGAATTTGGCGATCAGGGCGGCTACAATGTTCCGCACTTCGATGCGGGAACTGCCCAGCAGCGACGTCAGGAGCGGAAGGCCCAACGATGTGGGGACCGACTCCAGCACTTCGGCGGCCGCTTCGCGCACAGCCCGGTGTTCATCCTGAATGCCGGCCACCAGGTACTCCACAGTGAGCTCCGGCGGGTACGACTCCAGGTCATAAACCGCCCAGCGCCGGGTATCGGAGTCCTCGGCACTCAAATTGGTCACTACCCCTGCCAGCTCCTTCAATTTGGCCTCATTTACAGTCATCTGCCTCAATATCCCTTGTAATTATTTCGCCTTGTTAGTTAAGCCAAAATTTCCATGGTCCGGCCGGTAAAAAACAGCGACGAACCTGGCAGGGGCTCAAATCCTTGGGATTTCAGCCAGCGGCGTCCCACCGGGGCCACATGAAAGAAACCTGCCGGTCGAACTGCTTTGACCAGTTTTTTAATGATCTCACGCTGGTATTGGGGATCATAATAAAGCAGCACCAATGAGCAGATCAAAATATCGAACTGCGCGTCCATCTGGGCCTCAATTATATCCTCAACCACGAATTCCACCAGCCCCTTGATAGTGCTTACAATCTGCCAAAAAGCAGATCCCAGCTCCTCGAAATTTTGCCGGTAAGGATCAAGTTTGGGCCAATCGGAGGCGCTGATTCGGTATACCCCTCTACGGGCCATCTCGATTTGGGGCCGGCTCAGATCGGAACCCCGCACTTGCACAGCTATACCCTGATACCCCAGATCATCCAAGCTATTCCGGGCAGCCATGGCCAGCGAATAGGACTCGCGGCCATCGGAACAGCCTGCCGACCAAATTTGCAGTGTGCCTCGCTCCTGCAGGCCACTGCTCAATAGATTCGGGATTACCATGCTTCCCAGCTGCTCGAACAACGCCGCATTGCGAAAGAACCGGGTGGCCACCACCAGGTTGTCAGCCTCGAAGAATCGCTGCAAGTCGGAATGGGAATCCAGATTGGCATCGTATACGTGCTTCTCGTTTTTGTTCGTGTCCGCCAACAAGCTCAAGCTCGCACCGGCTGAAAGATTGATTTGAATGACTTGGGTACCAGATATTCCCGGGAATAGGCATTGATCCGATCGGCGATACCGCTCAGAGATAATACCTGTGCCGTCGGCACCATCGCCAGCGCGGCCCGGGGCATCGCGGAAAACATGGCACTGTCGGGGTGCTGTATCAGTGCCTCCCCATGATTCAGATAAATGTCCTTTAATCCGGCGGCGCCGTCATCAAGCATACCGGTCAAGATCACCGCTACCATACGGCTCCCGAACCGGCGGGCGGCCATGGTAAACACTTGATCGATTTGGGGGCGAAAACGCTGCTTTTTCTTCAAGGGAGTAATCTTGAACGAAAGATCAGTCTGATGGTAGCCGACGATCTTATCACCCGGCATAAAGTAGATCCGGCCGCTTTTGATGGCCAGGTCACTATCGATTTTTTGGGGTTGCTGCTCCACGCCGTTGGCCATCACTAATTTGGATAAAAACAAGAATTTGGCATTGTGATGCATTGAGATCACAATCGGCAGGTGGGGATAATCCACTCCGCTGAGCACTTCACGCAAGGCCAAATCGCCTCCCGCCGAGCAGCCCAGGTAGATGATCTTGTGCCAATCGAGCCTGACCTTTTCGGCCTGCAGGAATCTGTTCACCGCCGTCAGCACCGGGTCTTCCTGCGGCGCAAATGACAGGTTTGCCTGGCGCTTGCGAGCCCTCTCCAGCTCCTTGGCCAATCCCACCATCAATGGAGCCCATGAGGTGGAGGTTTCCTTCACCAGCACATGATTGATCGCCGCCAACAGCGGGTCCTGAAAGAACCGGTCCGTTAGGCTCATCCGGCCTTGAATTCATCCTGCAGTACTTTATCGGCTTGAACGACGCGGTTGAAATCGACCAGCGTAACCAAAGTATCCTTCAATTTGGCAATGCCGACAAAATATTGATGATCGGCATCCAGCCAGTTTTCCGGCGTAGGCTCTATGGACGACTTGGGGACCGTGATTACTTCACGCACCGTGTCAACAATGTATCCCAGAAGGCCCTGGTCGGTGCGGGCAATCATGATCTGCTGGTTCTTAATTTCCCCGCCATTCCCATCCAGCCCCAAACGAGTGCGCAGATCCAAGGTAGGCACTATATTCCCCCGCAGGTTAGTTACCCCCTTGAGATACGACTTTACATGGGGCACACGGGTAATGTGGCTCATGGCGGTTACTTCCTGAATCTGAAGGATATCTCCACCGTAAGTCTGATCGGCGAGTGTGAAAGTGACCATCAGCAGGTCGTCCTCGCCTTTCTTGCCCGTCTTGGCATTTGAGATCATCGTGCTAACTGCTTTGGCTTCTGCAGCAGCGGGTCGTTCTTCTTTATCGTCCGTCATATTTTCCTCCGGTTGCCGAGTAATTTTCAAGACACGGCATTATCAGGTTCCCCTGATGAACGCCGTGTTCAGCGGTTTTACTCAATCAACGGCTATTTCCGCCAACTCTAGGTGCTCTTCGGCGCTGAAGAGCTTATCGGGGTTCAGGATCAGGATCAGGCGATCGTCCACCTTGCCAACCCCCTCAACAAAGTCCGCATCGATTCCGGTGGTAGTCATATTGATAGCCTCATCGATCTCGTCGGTTTTAATTCGTAGTACCTCCGAAACCTCATCCACCTTCATGCCCAGGGTATGGCCTTCACTTTCGATAACCACTATCCGGGTGTCCTTGGATCGCGCCGTCGTCTCCAGTCCAAACCGCATCGCCAGATCCACCACCGGTATAATTGTTCCCCGTAAGTTTATAATCCCTTCCACGAAATCCGGCGCCTTGGGAATCGGCGTAACATCTATCAATCGATTGATTTCCCGCACGGACTGAATATCGAGCCCATAAATGCCTCCGGCCAACTCGAAGATTACCAGTTGTTTGATATCTGCTGCATTGTCCTCTGCCGCAGTTGAAACGGCACCGCCCAGACCTGATACGGTCATCCGAACCTCCTAACCATGGTTGCTAATAGTCTCACCTGAATCCGCCGGTGTAATATTTACCCCGAGCCCTAATTGCAGCCGCTTTTAAATGAAAAGGCCCCTGTTCCATGTTAAATCTAAATTGTTGATAGACTTACGGGACCTTGGTGTCGATGCAAGTTATAGTCTCCCGCAAGGCACTTCAATCGGGATAAACCTTATTTATCTGTAGGGATACCCCCATAGACCCCCGTTGGGTCCGGGCCAATATTCAGGCCGAAAATAGTTTAACCCCGTTGCCAATGACCACAGGGTTTCTGACTACCAATGTAACTGCCGGATTACTGCTAGAGGATGGCTGGCCAGGCCGGAAGCTGGGCTGAGAAAGGCCGGTTGGTCAAATTAGAAGGCGCCGATATCCCTCATAATGGCACTGGCCACCTGTTCCAAGACCTGCTCTGATTGATAGTTACCGGATTGGACTCGATCTCTAATAAGGGCCAGTTCCTGATCGGAGCGGGTCACAGGCTCCGCTTTCTCTTTGAAACTAACGAAATTTGGGAGCATTAAGATAGCTTCCGATACCCTCTCCAACACCTCCGGTTTATCGAATTCACCGGTTTCTATTCTGTGCCGGAGTTCGAGTATTTGCTCTGAGCCTTCGTTCCGCATGGACTTCAGCACGTCCTGGAAACGGGTCACATCGCTGGCGGTCTCCGCCATTTTCTTAGCCCTTGGGGAGATATTTACCGAATCGGCCCGGCTAGTGGTTGAAGCCGCATCCGCTTCTGAGGTGCTACGCGAAGGCCCGGCCCGGTCCGAGCGGCTTTGACGGATTCGATCCTGCTCCTTCAAGCGATCCGGAGATACAGGTTCGCCTATATTCTTGATCGGAGTCATAATGCTACCTCATCACATCAACCACGCGATGGCCATTACGCTGATCCATCGCCGCAGTCGGGCTGAAGTTAAGATATTTGGGTCTCGATACAACATTATTTATTGCCTGATATTGCGCGCGTCGCAAATTGTCCTGCAGCCCCTCATCCAGGGCCAATAATGCGTCCAGGGATTCCCTTATGCGGCGGTGATAGTTACGGACTTCGTCGTCCGAGGGCTGGCTCGCGTCCATTAGCGAGAGCCTATCCTGCTCCAGCTGGGCGAGCCGTTCGACCCCGGTTGCCCGTTGCCGAATCAGTTCTGCTGTGGCCTCGATGTCCAACCCGCCGGGCTGGTCCTTAAGACCGCTAGAGATCACAACGAGCTCGCGCACCGTTTCTTCCTCCGTGCGGAGCAGAGCCAACAACCGTTCCCGTTTACCGGTGTCGCCGGAACCAGCGTCAGTCATCGGCTAGGCCTCTTCATTAAAGATCAGACCGCTCAACTGCCGCATCCTGGCTACCAGATTCAACAGCGCCTCCGGCGGCAACTGCCTGATGACATCACCGGTTTCCTTGTTCAGGACCCGTACCACAGAGCGGCCGGTTGCATCGTCGACATCAAAAGTTACCGTGGTGGCTGCTAACTCAAAAACCAAAGCGTTGATATCATTTACCAGGCCGGATACGTCCCCCGTGCTCCGTACTGGAGGTGTCGACCCGCTGGTGGTAGCCACCGGTCTAGGCTTGGCTTTAGCCAAGGGATTCGGCCTATTCGCCGAGGATGCAGCTGTCTGCTCGATATTGGAGGTTACATTCTGGATTAAATCAACCATGGTAATCCTCTTACGTTAAGATTAAAATCCCAGCCTGGAAGAGATACTGCTGAAAAACGCTGACTGCTGCTGAACTTGGGCCAGGACAGTCTGTAGTTTGATCATTTCCAGGCGGAAGCGCTCCACCCTGGATTCCAGGCGATCGTTAAATGTGTCAATTCTGTCACTCTGAAACCGCAGGGCCACATCGATACTCTGTTTGGTACTGGAGATCACTCCCGAGGCCCTCGTATAATTGTTGAGATACTCCTTCAGATTGGCGGCTATCCCATCGGAAGCATCGAAAAGTTCGGACACCAGGGACGTATCGGTGGCCAGGGCGGTCTCGAACAGGCTGGCGTCATCGAAAAATAGCGTGCCGTCCCTCTTGACCGCCAGGCCGATGTCCAGTAATCGGTCGAACTGCGCCGAGGAAGCCCCGGTCACCTGTGCCGAGATCATCGAACGCAGATCAAAGGCCACCAGACTAAAAGTGGCGTCGCCCCGGAATGCGCCGCTGCCGGTGGTCTTGCCCCTCATGAAGTTGATCACCCCGTTGTAGGCGTCGATGAATTCCTGCAACTTCGCCTTAACGGCAGCCGTGTCGGCGGAAATGGTAAATGATTCCGCCTGAGTGGTAGTTCCCGCCAGCGTCAAAGTGACACCATCCAGGATATCATCCACCGTGTTGGTGGGACGGACGAAAGTAAGACCGTCCATGACCACTTCCGCATCCAGGTCGGTTGAGACCGTGACGAATCCGCCCAGGCTGCTGGTGAGGGTACTATTCCTGGTTACTTTCAGGGTATTCAAAAAGTTGTCGGTGTCGGTGAACTGCAAGGCGTTGGTTTCGCCTGATAAGCCGCTCCGGAGCAGCAGCCTGGTAGTGTCCGCTTCCTCGGCCACGGCGTTGGCAGTTACCCTCTCGGTGACCTCGATGTCACCGGCCGAGATAGCCGCGCTCATGGCGCTATTGATCGCCGCCGCGATACCTGCCATCACCTCCTCGTTAGTCAGATCGAGGGTAGCAGCGCTGATAGTGACGGTCACCGCCACCTGGTTGTTCTCATCCCCGTCAATAGGGTGGCGCACCAGGATATCGAAGGACTGATCTGCCAGACCGGTAAAATCGCTATCGGTGGCGGTATACTGGCTGGAGGCCCGTATATCGGCGCTGGCCAGGCGATTGATCTCGATGGTATGGCTGCCCAGATTGGCTTCGGAAGTGGCCGTGGCTGTGAGCAGGTCTGAATCGCTGCTGGCTCCCCGCTTGGTGGCAAACACATCGGTTAAGATATCGGTAAAGCTAACGGCGACGGTATAGAGCGCCGAGAGCTTGGAGCTCAGCTCGGTCAGGGCGCTCTTGCGACTCTCCAGCGTGGCCTGCCGCGCTTCCAGGCTTCTACGGGGTAGAATCTCGACGGACCGGAACTGCCTGACCAATCCCTCTATATCGAGTCCACCTGTTATTCCGCTGACGGATACCATGGTTTAGGGCCTAACTCACCTTATGGGCCTCGCTCCAGGCCTCCTTAAATTCGCCGATAATGTATTTTACCTCATCGAGGTTGCCTTCGCGCGCCCGATCGAGGCAATATTGATATAATTTGTGCATGGGCAGGGCCTGCTCCAAGTAATCGAAATTAAGGGCCCCCACCAGCGCCATCAGACCCCGCAACGCCCGCTCCTTATCCCCCGTCCGGCAGGCCGTCAGAATCGCGTCATAAATGTAGGAGATCAGCTGCTCGGGGCCGGCCGACATTATCCGTTGAGTCAGATAGGGGTCTTTTCCCCTCTCAGGCAGCCTTAACTCAGCACTAGTCACACCTATGACTCCTTAAAAAGTTCATTCATTCTCTAAACCGGCAAAACATGATTCATCGTTACTATACCCCTTATCGGGAAAACCGTCCAATACTTTAGTATTTTACACCGTCGAAAAAACCGGGCTTTCACCATCGGGAAAAATGGACCCCGGAAGAGCGCTGTTCCGCTGATCAGGGCATTTAAAAAACATAAAAGCGGGGATCCGGCCGAAGCCGAATCCCCACCGTTAAAATCCCAACTGACTGCGCTGGTTTACCGGAAGAGCGATAGGATCAGCTGGGGGGCCGAATTGGCCTGGGCAAAGGAGGAGAAGGCTGTCTGTTGCACAATCTGTGCCCGGACCAGGTCCATTTGCTCCTTCGCGAAGTCGGCGTCCTCAATTCGGCTTCTGGCGGCCTCGGTGTTAGTCACCGCCACCGCAAGGTTATCCTCCTTCGAAGACAGGCGGATCATGAATTCACCCACTGTCTGCGCACCGGAGTTAAGGGTATCGATAGCCGCGTCCACGTTCTCCATGGCGGCCGCAGCCGAGGCGGAAGACGCGACTGAGAGCGTATCGGCTGCGAAGTCAGAGCCGTAAGTTGTGGCTCCAGTATCGGGAGTGCTGACGTTGTAACCCAGCACCCGGCCTATGTTCGATACTATATCCGTCCACTGCAGGTTGAGGGTGACCCCGTCGCTGGCGATGGAAAAGAGGCCGGTACTATCGGTGTAGGTAACCGTGTAGGTGTCAGCGCCAGCGGCGTCCATCGCGGTCTTTAACGCAGCGGCCAGGTCGGTCCCCGTACGGCCAGTCGCATTATAGGCGGTGAGATCGATTGTAGCCGTCAGGTCCCCCCCACCTTCGTTGAAGACCAGCTTGTTATTTTCGCCTGCCCGAATGATGAACTGCGAATCGGTGGCAAAGCCGGTGAACGCTGCCGCGCTGGCTTTACCCAGTTCGACAGCGAATGTATCGCCAGCGCCGGCCCCGGTCTGGAAGAGCTTGTCTGTGAAACTGCCATCGATCAGTAAGGCGCCCTGGAAGATGGTCTCATTCACGATATCGTTGATCTCCAGCACCATTGCGTCTATCTGACCCTGGATGGCCAGACGCTGACTGTCACTGAAAGAGTCGTCCGCGCCCTGCACCGCCTTTTCCTTAATAATCTGGAGAATACCGGCGACGGCCAGGTAGCCACCCTCGGCAATGGACAGCACGTTCTTGGCGCCGCCTACGTTGGACATGGCTTGTTCCAAGGAACGCCGGCGCGACTCAAGACCCCGGGCCAGGGAGAAACCGGCGGCATCGTCGCCCACGGAATTGATCCTTTTGCCCGAGGAAAGACGCAGCAGGCCCTGACCGATTAAGCGATTCACCTTCATGAGCGCATTCATTGACTGCATCGCAGCAATATTGGCGCCTATTCGTGTAAAACTCATTTGAACCTCCTTGTAATCATTTTACTGGGCATCCTTGCCCAATGGCGACTAATGTTCCGAAAACCAGCGCATCGCCTGACTCATGGCTTCGTCTTTACAAATTCCCTATCGGCCGGGCCGGACAAATCTTTAGTAAAAATCCCGTTTGTTAGACGAGAAAAATCCAACTCCCATTCTGGCCTGGTGCTCTCATCGGTCCTGGAAACTTGATCCGAGCTGCACCCCAGCCTTTTGCAGGTCGCTACTATGAACCTCTCCCCTTCGCTTCGCGAAGCCCCTCTCCGTTGGACGGAGAGGGGACGGCCGCAGGACGGGGCCTGCCCTGAGTTTATCGAAGGGGTGAGGTTATCCGTCCACAATCTTTATCTCCTTCTCCGTCAGTCCGTACAGCTCGTAAATCAGCTATCGTAGAACGATTAGTCCTAAATTTTAAGTAATGGCCCGGCCATGACCAGGAGCCGTTGCGACCCCATGAGCCAGCTAGACCCCAAAGCACCTGTTTGTATTACCGGCATGCATCGCTCCGGTACCTCCCTGATTGCCCGGATGCTTAACCTGTGCGGCCTGCAGCTGGGTCCGGCAGACCAGATACTCCCGCCCGGTGAGGGCAATCCCCAGGGCTTCTGGCAGAACCGGGAGATGGACCGCATCACCGAACAGCTGCTGGTGCGCCTGGCCGACGGTTGGGACTTTCTGCTGCCACCATTTCCCGACGGTTGGGAATCTAGCCCTGACAGCGCACCAGACCGGGAACAGGCTCGCCGCCAGATCGCGGTGCTGGCCCGGCAACAGCCGTGGGGTTGGAAGGACCCCCGGGCCAGCTTGACGCTCCCTTTCTGGCGCGCACTACTGCCGGACCTGCGAGTCGTAATCTGTCTGCGCCACCCGGCGGAAGTAAATGCCTCCCTGAAGAAGCAGGTGGGCAGCAGCGACTCGTTTAACTTTAACCTCTGGCTGCGGTATTATCAGCGCCTGCTGGCTACTACCACCGAAAGTGAACGCCTATTCACCCACTTTGATATGTACTTTATAGACCCGGACCTGGAAATTCGCCGGCTGTTAGACTGGCTGGGGTGGAGCGCCACCGATGAGGATATCCGCCGGGCCGTCAAAGCTGTGGTAGCGGAATCGCGGGAGCAGCACCAGGGGCCAGCGGGCCGGGCGGAGCCGGAAATTCCCGCCCCGGTGGCCAAGCTGTACCGTGAGTTATGCCGTCAGTGCGGCCCGCGGCTGGCCCAGGCCCTGGACGAGGGTGAACTACCCGGCATTGCCATACCGCCCGAAACCGTGGCGCCACTGCCGGCTGCCGATGATACCAAGCCTGAGCAGCGCAAACAGGCGGAACAGAAATTCGGCCGGGCCCAACAATTGATTGAGCAGGGAGAGTTGAAAGCGGCCGGCGCCGAGTTGGAAGCGGCCCTGGAGCTAAATCCGCACTACTTTGCCGCTCGCCACGATCTGGGCGTACTAGGGATAGATGCCGGCCGGCTCGAGCAGGCCCGGGCACAGCTGGAGATCGCAGCCCACCTGGAACCTGCCAACTCAGCTGCGGCCGGCACACTGGCGGCACTCTACCAGCAGCTGGGTCGTCACGAGGACGCCATCAAGACCTATTTGCGATTGGTGGCTCACCGGCCTGATGACAAGGAGGCTCTGCTGTGGCTGGCTGAGGCGGCGGCGCAGGTGGGACGGCCCGAGCGAGCCCGGGACTATGCCCAAAGGCTGCTCAGTCTGGAGCCGCAGCACACCGCTGCCCGGAGCCTTTTGGATACCCTTAAATAACCTGTTAGTTAACCAGAGGACAGGGCCGACTGCGCGGCGCCGGCCGCTACGAATTGTATCTGATCAATCGCTCAAACACTGTGCAGGTCGAAAACGAACTGCTCCACATCGATCTTCGGCTCGTGCCAGACGCCATAATTGCCTGCCATGATCAGCTTCTGGACATAACTGGCGCTGACGGCGTCCCACATCTGCTTCTCATACCAGCGGATATCGACCTTGGCGGCGTTTTTGTTCACCGCGCCCAGTAGGGCCGCCAGAAACGTCTGCCGATTCTCGGTGTCGGTGTTGATCTTGCAGAAGCCCGCCCCGATCAGCCCTTTGATCTGCTCCCAGTCGGTGCCTACGAAGTCCTTCCAGGTCTGGGCAGTGCCGTTGAAGGACGCACCCAGCGTCTCCAACTGTTCCACCGCATAGTCCCGCACCTTTGCGTACATGGTCGAGGCCCCGTGGGCCACGAAAATTATCTCGTCGTTGATCTCATCGGCGATCTTGAGCAGCTCGTGGGCCAGGGAAATGTTCAGATTGACCTTATGGCCCGGCCGGCCCTTGTTGGCACCGTGCATGGTGCCGATGGTGGGGGCCAGCATCAGCACGCCGGTTTCCCGCAGGAAACGGGCCAGCTCATCAGGTTCGGTATAGGTCGAAACGTCACTCTTGGTGTCCTCATCCTCCTCACCGGCCAGCACGCCCAGTTCACCCTCCACGGAAACGCCCAGCGGATGGGCCATATTCACCACCTCCCGGGTGTAGCCGATATTATCCTCCAACGGCATGCCGGTTTTATTCACCTTGTCGGTGGAGTTATCGGCCATCACGCTGGTGAGGGCGGAAACCGCCGCCTGTACCACCCGGCGGCCCTGCTCGCTGATATAATCGCCGTGGTCTAAGTGGGTGGCCACCTGTACCGAGGAACGGGCGGCCTTGCGGGCCACGTAATCGGAGGCCACCTCCAGCCCGAACAGCGGGTCGCCTCCGCCCATATGTTTCAGGGCGCTGTTTGAAAAGGCCATCAAGCCCGATGACCCCAGGGTCTCGAAGGCGGTGAAGGCCGAGTTGATGCCCTGGATATTGGTGACGTTAAAGGCCGGTAAAGCATAGCGTTCGCCGGTGCGATTGCCCTTCCGGCCCTGTTTGGCCTTAAACGCCAGGGCATGGGCCGCTTGCATATTATCCGGAAAGCGCCGCTCCCGGTTAAGTCTGGGCGGCGTGGAATAAATCTTGCTCATAGTCTGTTCCTATTCAAATAATATCCATCAGTTTCAACAATTGTCCGCAACCCCGCCCTCAGGCCTGCAGCACCTTCAACACTTCAAGCCACTCCGGCCCCACCGTCTTGGTCTGTTCGGTTGCCGATGCTAACGGCACAGCCACGATTTCTCCGCCCTGCAGGGCCGCCATCTGGCCGTACCTGCCCTGGTGGATCATTTCAGCGGCGAATACGCCGTAGCGGGTGGATAATACGCGATCGAAAGCTGTGGGCGAACCACCCCGTTGGGTGTGGCCCAGCACCACGCTACGGGTTTCACGGCCGGTCTCCTGTTCAATGGCCTTGGCTACCGCCGCACCGATACCGCCCAGCTTCACATGGCCAAAGGCATCCTGGCTGTCATCCTGAACCGTCTGCCCCCTCATGCGGGCCAGTTTGGCGCCTTCGGACACGACTACCAGGGCATAATTCTTGCGGCCGGGGCCGAACTCCCGGTTCACAGCCCCGCACAGATCACTCAGGTCGGTGTCCTGCTCGGGCAGCATGGTGTAGTCCGCCCCGCCTGCTATGCCGGTGTGCAGGGCGATCCAGCCGGCATGGCGGCCCATGACCTCCACCACCAGCACCCGGTGATGGGAGCGGGCGGTAGTGTGCAGCCGGTCCACCGCCTCAGTGGCAATGGAAACGGCCGTATCGAAGCCAAAGGTGGTGTCGGTGGCGCTCAGGTCGTTATCGATGGTTTTAGGCACCCCGATAACCTTGATGCCCAGCTCGCCCAGCTTGGTCGCCACCCCCAGGGTGTCGTCGCCACCCATAACTACCAGCACGTCGACTTTATTGGCCTTTAAGTTGGCCTTGATCTTATCGATCATAGCCGGGTCCTTAAGCGGATTGGTGCGGCTGGTGCCCAGCATTGTGCCACCCCGGTCATATTGCCCCCGCACCGTGTCGCCGTCCAGCGGCATGGTAAGATTGTCCACGGGGCCTTTCCAGCCGTCCCGGAAGCCGAGGAACTGGTAGCCGTGGCGCTTCTCGCCGGTTAGCACCAACGCCCTGATCACGCTATTGAGACCGGGGCAGTCGCCGCCGCCGGTGAGGATGCCTATGCGCATTGTTCCTTCCAGAAATTTATCATTAGTGAGCGCCTCGTGGTCCGCAGACCGCCCCGAATCACGCCGCCTAATTTACTCAGTAGGGATAGGTTGGTGGAAAGGTTGAAAAACTGCGGGTCACTGTCACGACTGATTGATCTGCACCTCTACAGCTGCCCGTTCAGCGACTCACACCGGATCGCCTCCGCCAGTTGGGCGCCGAGGATCTGGATATGGAGCTGTGTGATCAGATCCAGCGGATCGCGCTGGAGATGCCGGCTTACGGTTATCGTCGGATTACTCATGAGTTGCGGCGACAGGGTATGGCCGTCAACCATAAACGGATATTGCGATTGATGCGCCAGGACAGCTTGCTCTGTCTTCGCAAAAAGAAGTTAGTCAGGACTTACGGTTCTCGCCGCGGTCTGGCCGTGTATCCTAACCTGGTCCCGGAGTTGGTTGCCAGTGGCCTGGATCAGCTCTGGTTGGCGCACATTACTTACATCCGTTTACGACGGAACTCTCCCGGCTCTTCAAGGTGTACCGCGCCCGGACCCCTCTACCGTTTCCGGTTCGGGCACGGTCGCCGGCGTCAATGCCGGCTGCTCTGGCGCGATTTGAATCCGGTTTTGACATGGTATTACTCCCTTTCACTCAGACTTTGAATTGCCCGATCAGCTTGTTCAGTCCCTCCACTTCGCGATTGAGCTGCTCCGCCGAAGCCGCCAGTTCCTGGGCGCTGGAGGCCGATTCTTTTGCCACGGTGGTGACACCTTCGATATTCTTGGATATCTCTTCGGCACCGGAACTTTGCTCGTTTGTGGAAGTGGCGATCTGCTCCACTGCCGAGACCACTTCGGTGATAGAGCCGGCGATCTCTTCGAGCGATTTGTCCGATTGGGCTACTAGTTCCAGCCCCTCCTTTGACTGCTCCTGGATCTGGTCCATGGAGACCACCGCCGCTTGGATATCTCCCTGAATGCTCTCGATCATCTTGCTGATCTCCGCCGTGGCGCTCACGGTCCGCTCGGCCAGTTTGCGCACCTCGTCGGCCACCACCGCGAAGCCGCGGCCGGCATCCCCCGCCCGGGCCGCCTCGATATTGGCGTTCAGCGCCAGCAGGTTGGTCTGGTCGGCGATGTCGTCGATCACCTGGATCACGCTCCCGATCTCTTCGGAGCGTTTGTTCAGTTCCTGGATCTGCCGGGCGGCCTGCTCCACGGTGCTGGCCACCTTCTGGAAGCCGGAGACAGTTTTGTTTACCACCTCCCGGCCCTGGCTGGCGGTGGAGCCGGTGTGCTGGGCGCTCTCCCGGGTTTCGTCGGCATTCTTGCTGGCCTCCAGGATCATGGCGCTCATCTGTTCCATGGTGGTGGCCACTTCCGATAGCTGCGCCTGCTGCTCCTCGGAGCCAGCGGCCATCTGTTCTGTGGAGGAAGAGATCTGCAAGGAGACATTGGAGACCTGTTCCACGCTCGACTTAATCTTTTTTATTATGCCCTGCAACTTTTCTATAAATGAGTCAAATAATCCGGCCATGGTGCCGATTTCATCTTTTGTATCAAGGGCAAGTCGCATAGTCAGGTCACCTTCCCCTTGTTCGATTTTGGCTAGGACTACGGTCATTCGCTTCACGCCTGTTAAGATACCCCTGGTGATGAGAATGCTCAGGATAATACCCAATATGACAGAAATACCCGCGGCCCCGATCGCTGCTCCTATC
>JACZSB010000178.1 GCA_022574435.1 Fidelibacterota bacterium | reverse complement strand
TAATTTGATTTCCACTAATTTGATAGGCAGCTGCATTCGATACGTTGGGATCTACCGGACTCCCATTAAGCACCCTGATGCGCTGGCTCTCGGCATTAAACAGTCCCGAGCCGCTGTTGGCCAGTGGCGGGGTGGCGTCGAAAGCCGCCTGGGCGGCATCTGCGTTGGCCTGGAGGTCTGCCAGGTCGTTGCCTCCCAGGACCGCAAAGGCCACCTGGACTGTTCCGCCATTTGGTATGTCACCAGCTCCCACTACGTGGATTGAGCGCATATCGGTGGGTACGGTTGGAGTTCCGGCTAATACATTCAAATGACCGAGAAGAGCAGCATCCGAAGAGCCGATAGCACCTACACTCCGGCCGGTAACCTGCCCCTGGAGGACAACGGTGCCATAGTACTTCAGGTTCTGGGCGGCGGTGGTAGACAAATTGCCGGCCATTTTACTATTGTGTTTTCGGACATCCAACTCATCGGGCTCAAGAGGACTCGGGGACTTTTCAGCCGGCGGCACTTGAGCGCTCTGG
The DNA here is from genome assembly GCA_022574435.1 of Fidelibacterota bacterium. Taxonomy (GTDB): domain Bacteria; phylum Fidelibacterota; class Marinisomatia; order SCGC-AAA003-L08; family TS1B11; genus JACZSB01. The sequence continues at coordinate 5,416 of JACZSB010000178.1, read as the reverse complement.
TCCTCAAAAGTATAGATCAGATCCCGACTATCATCATAACCACCCAGATTAATAGACCAGTCCCCCACGTCCCAGTCCATAAAAAGCGCGACATAAACACCGGTGAGGGCGCCACCGGAAATATTCTCTATATCGTATGTTAGAATGACATAATCGTCATCGGGAGCGGAGGCCTTGGAGTGGGACCGTTGGACCAGCCGGACACCGATGGGTACGGCTGAGCGGTCATCATCGAATTCGGACTGGTAAGCTTGATCGAATCCCGGCAGATCGCTAGTTATCGCAACTACATCGCTCCTGGTAGCGAAATCATGGTCACCATACAAACTGGTGGAAATAAGCCCGCCAGCTGCCGCAACAATCAGAGACCCTTCAAAAAGAGCATAATCTCCGGCAATACCGAATCCGCTGCCTCCTAGGCCATAAAAATCAGCCCCGACTGAGCCGTCATTGAAGACAGAGAATAACGTGTTGTTGTTATTATGGTCAGCGAAGTTGATGGCATATTCACCTACCCAGATTATATAATCCTGCTGTACTGAGCCGGAACCGTTTGCCGCCTGGAGGGTGAAAGTCTGGTAACCAAATTGGCCAGCTGCTGGTGTCCAGCTTAGCACATTAGTGCCGGCATCATAGGCCATCCCCGTGGGAGGGGTTGCAACGAGTGAGACCACGGTCCCCGGCCCACCGCCGGCCAGCGGGTTAAATGAGAAATATTCTCCCACCACCGCTTCGAAATCACCACGGGACACCAGGAACGGCTCAAAAGCATTAACTCCATCCTGGAAAATACCACTGTGGATGGCTGCGCCATATTGGGCCCAGAGATGGTTCCCGTTGCCGGTTTTATCTTCTACCACCCGTCCGACTTCACCGGTCAAAGGGTCTACTGCGTTCGGGTAATTCGGGCTGAACTCGTTTATGGGCCAATACCCAGCCAGATCCGGCTCCGCACCCGTTAAGGTTTCAAACATTAAATTGTTAATATCAGAAAAATTACGCGCTACATCCCACAGCCGCACTTCATCGATAAGCCCCCCGAAAGCGAGTGATTCTACAAACCGGCCAATGTAAAATCCGGTACCATTAACATCCAGATTAGTGACTGGGGTTGTGGGAGAAAAGTTCGCCATCACTACGCCATTTACGTATAAGCGTAGCTCATTGTTTGCTCCGTCGTAGGTCCCGGCTAAATGTGTCCAGCTATTATAAACTACATTTGGCGCCTGAGCGTACCACCAATTGGTGCCATCCGAGATCTGGAAGCGGTATAGGTTGCCTGCGGGTTCACCGATCATTGAAAGCATATATGGATGGTTAGCGGAATTAGCGTATCCTGCCAGATTAAATACCTGGCCTTCCGCTAAAGGTCTTACAGGATATACCCAGGCCTCAATAGTAATTTGATTTCCACTAATTTGATAGCCAGCTTCATTCGATACGTTGGGATCTACCGGATTCCCATTAAGCACCCTGATGCGCTGGCTCTCGGCATTAAACAGTCCCGAGCCGCTGTTGGCCAGTGGTACGGCGTTCAGGCTGGTCCAGAAGTCCTGGGCATTCTGGGTGGCCGTCAGCAGCCCGGTTATGTCAGCGCCCGCGGCCAGGGAAAAGGCGACCGTGACCGAATCGCCTGGCGCCAGGTTGAGGGGTCCCAGCGCCAATGCCAGGCGGTAATCGCCGGCCGGGTCGGGACCGGCGCCCGGATCATCATAGCCGGGGGTCGCCAGCGCAAGGAAAAGCTGGCCCGGGGTCTCCAGTTCGCCCAGGGCTCCGCCCCACCGGCGGAAGGCGGTGGGAGGCTGGTCCAGCAGCCGGATACCGGCGCGACTCTCCCACACTCCGGTCCGATCAGCCATATATGCCATATGGTTATCCAAATAAAAGGCGGAGAGATTATTTAGCGGATCGTTTAAGTCAAAATCGACGAAAAAGGCCGCGTGGAGCTGGGAGTAGGTTGCCGCACTGTTGTTGTGAATTGTATAGGCCTGGATGACATACGACTCGTTGTTGGCTGCGAAGGTGCGCTCGGTTATCTCCAGCCCCAGACCCAGCTTGTCCGTAAAGCGGGTTTTAGTCTCAATATAGGTGCCCTGGTCCAGGATAGTGATCGCCGTCTCCGGATGGTAGTTATCGCCATAGGGCAGGGCTGCGATCGTATCCGTGGCCGCGTTGACAGTCATCAACAGCAGCTGGCCGATATACAAGTGATCGTTCCCGCTGAACACGGGGTATTCCAGAGAGGGTTCGCCGGCATCGAAGGCCCCGCTGCCGCTACCGGTGCGACCATCATTACGAACGGTATGCGACAGGGCGCCGGTGGCGTGTATATAGGTCTCCACGTCCTGGATGGTGAAAAAGCCATCGCTGGAATCGACCGCTGTCTGTCCCAGGGCATTGTAGGCCACGATCTTGATGCGGGCATTTGTGGTGGGAATTCTAGGCACGCGCCAGCCCTGCTCGCCATCGTTATCAATGGAGTCACGAAGGACCGTATAATTCACTCCCCCGTCAGAGGTGAATAGCAATTGGATACGGGTCACCGCCTCGTCGTCGCTAGCCTCCCAAAAGATGCTATGGCCGGCGTCCTCATTCCACACCTCACCGCCATTGGGAGACAACAGGGTGATGGTGGGAGGATCATTAATGGGCGTACCCAGGACGTTCTCGTAGGCCCCCAGGTCGGGGTCGCTACCGGTGGGTATAGGCCGCGAATTGTTTTCGATATCAAGCATCACAATGGCCGGATCACCGGCGCCAATGGCAGGCGAACTATCCCTCAAATGATAGTTGTTGGCACTTGCGTCCACGAACCGGGGGTCGGCGGATATGGAGTTGGCCTCCTGGCCGCTGGCGGACTGATATGCCGCCAAATCGGCGTAATCCACCCCATTCCACTGGGCCAGGTTTGCCCCGGTGGAATACAGGTCGTTGTGATCGGAGGTGTCGATGGCGGTAGTGCTACCAATAGCGATCGCTCGGCCGGCGCCTACGCCCGTATTCACAAGGATATTGTTCTGCAAGTTGATATAAGTTCCGGAGGTAACCCTGAGAGCATTACTGCCACCATCGGTCATATTAGCGGTGTTGTGATAGACGTTCAGATAATTAAGACTACCTATATAAATGCCGGTAATGCCGTTGGTGGTGCCCACTGAGATAACATTATTGGCCACCAGGCTGTAGCCGCCGGCCGTTCCGGAGCTAGTGAGCAGGTATAGGCCATATCCGCCGGTAGAGGCCTCGATAATATTGTTGGTGATCTGCCAATCGTTGATACAATCCTCGAGGTGGATTCCCCTAAAGCCGGCGTTAGATCCGGCGGTGGCTGTGATCCGGTTGCCGGTGATGACCGGGCCGTCGGCATTAAGGATATCCACGCCCCGATAATTCTGGCCAATGAAGGTGTTATTTTCAACCTTCAGGCCGGTGATGTGCGCACCCGGAGCACCGGCAACCCAGACGCCATGGGAACCATTGTTGAAGATGTTCCCCCGAATTACGACGCTATCGGGTTTGAAATTTGTATTGGCACCAAAGATAATGATTGCCCGATTGATATCGGTCCCCGTCGTAGCGCTTCCATATAGGGTGTTGTCAAGGAATTGATTATGGTCGGCGTTGAAAAGGACGAAGATACAGCGGGCATAGGTCGTACCCAGGGCCTTGATGGTTAAGCCCTTGATAGTAATGTATTGGGCGCCGTCAAGCTTCACCACCCAGTTATCTGGATCGGAGGTGGCGGCGTATTCCAGGTGCACCGTATCGCTATTGGCCGGGTGGGGCTCGAAGGTGATGGTATTGGCGGCGCTGACACCGGTTATCGGTCCCAGGGTGACCTGCTCGGTATAGGTGCCCTGCACCACGTGGATCTGCACCGGTTTGGTAACGCCGTTGTCGGTCAGGTAGGCCACCGCGGCCTGGAAGGTAGTGAAATCACCGCCACCGGCAGCGTCGACCACGATGGTGTCGATGTCAGCCGGCGGGCCGCCGGTGAGCGCCTGCGCCGCCTCCCAGAAGCCGCCGCCCACGATGTAGCTGCCCGCGGCAACGGACCCCGGGGCGGACTGCCCAACGGTGCCCGATATGATATAGCTGCCCGCGCCGGTAGTGCCGCCGCCGTTGGCGATCACACTGGCGGGGATTTCATACTGGGCGGGGGCTATCCGGGGTAGCACCAAACCGATCAGCAGGGCCAGTTTACACCAAGAGCGCATTTTATATAACTCATTCATGGGTAAAATCCTGATCTTTTATCTCGCTAGCGTGTGTGGTCTGGTCTAAGCCGTACCATGTGTCACCCAGGCGATATTCCTCATTTGGCCTGCGCCTCATCACGGTAACGGACTGGTGACGGTATACGTTATGCGGGCATTGTGAAGTTTCAGATCGTCTATCGTACCGCCAGTCCACCCGTCAGCCATTATCCACTCAGCATGAACCATATACGTGTTGTTCAGGTTGTCAACCACGTGGGTAAAAGGCGTGGCTGTTACGTTGAATGTTGCAGATTGGAATAAACTTGAGACATTAGTAATCTCGGTAGTAGCATTGCTATTTCCGTTCACATAATAAAGATAAGCCGTAATATCCTGCGCATCATCATCAGTCATCCCCACTTGAAACCCCGTGATGGTAGCGCCATGTGGCAAATTAACGGGCGCATTCACTCTAAGATTGTAGATGAGGCCTGTGTAGCTGTCGCTCAAGGTTGATCCACGTACATCCCAGGGCCGAATTGTAATAGCCGTGTAGTAACTTTGGCTCGGCAAAGTTACAGTTTGTACCGCGACAAACTCACTGGCCGGGATGGCATAGTAGCGTGAAGTAGCAGGCAATATGATACTGTTGGCCTTAACGTCTCCCGCCACATCCAGCTTGGCGGTGGGGGCCCCCGGGCCGATGCCCACGTTCTCCAATGTATCGATTACCATCACGGATATCTGATGTGTGTCATGGTAAAGGTAATAGTTGCCGTTTGATTGAATCCCCGTCATCCAGCGAACCCCTGTATTGGTGTCGGTCATGCCGTAATACTGGCCATTCACCGAGGTACTTGAAGAAACCTCCATTCGCGCAATAGGGCTGGTTGTCCCGATGCCCACGTTGCCGCCTTTTTGTAGGACAAAACTGTCTCCAAAATTGTCACCAAAGAAATGCATGGAAACAGTCGAAGCAGTTGCATCCTGTTTGTATTCAATGCCAAATGCTTCATTATCGAGATCTGCCTTACCAAGACGGAAAATCGCTTTAGCTCCATCCAATAAGTTTGGATTATAAACCTTTAAAAGTTTTTCCGTGTCCTTTGAGACATGCAGTGGTGCACTAGGGCTCGCCGTTCCTATGCCCACGTTGCCGCTGGCATCAATTACCATATCATCGCTGCTGGCTGCTCGACGGAACCTGAGATAATCAT
>JACZSB010000177.1 GCA_022574435.1 Fidelibacterota bacterium | reverse complement strand
TGGCCCACACAACCAAAATGACAAAACCTGCAGCGGACTCCGAAAAAGTTAAAGACCCGATCTGTGAAATGATTATTGACCCGAGGACAGCAGCCGGTACCAGTGATTACCGGGGCACAACCTATCACTTTTGCTCGCTGCACTGTCTGGAAACTTTTGAACAAGAGCCGGAGAAATTCACCGTGGCGGCAGAAGCCTGATCCGGGCCGCGCCGTTATTGCAGGGGATAGATTATGAGCGATCTTTACCAGTTAGTCAAATTTTGGCACATCATGAGTTTTGTGTTTATGTCGATCCCCCTGTTCAACCTGATTGTGGTGAATGAGCGGGCCCAAATGGGCGCCAAATTCGTCTATGCCACTGACCGCTATTTTGAAAATATTATCCGTCGCGGCGCCGTGAGATGTTTTGTCTTTCAGGCCTCAGTGTTTGTCTCCGGCGTGCTGCTGCTGGTGGTGGGTCCCAGTGGAATAGCAGCTCTATTGACCAACGGCATCCTCCTGACAAAAACCGTGCTGCTGGTGGTGCTTACCGGGGTGCTTACCTACGTGCACCTGGTGCTCCAGCCTAAAATCGAAGCGTTGATGTCCACCATCGACGGCGATAGCGCCATACCGGATGATTTTGGCGCTCAACTCAAGCCGTACCGTGTGCGCAGGAAGCAGTTGGCCACGTTCTGCCTCTTTCTGGTGATCACCATAATCATCCTGGGGCTTCAGGTCTACGGCCGGTTCAGTAACGTGCTGACCATGACCCTGATCGCCCTGGCGGGTCTGTTTGCCTGGAGGGTGAACAGGTCGCTTATTAAGTTTGGCTGGGTATAGAAACCGCTAGCGGTACGCCGGGCTGCCCCCGGTTAAATATTGGAAAGTTCTATTAGGAAAAATCGGGTATCAAGGATGATGCCCGCAGAGACTTAACGGCCGCTACCACCGCTTCGATAACTATTTCCACTTCTTCCCTGGTCGTAAAACGGCCGAGACCGAATCTTACCGATGACAGGGCAGCTTCATGAGGTAGCCCCAACGCTTTAAGGACGTGGGACGGTTCCAGGTTGGCAGTGGTACAGGCTGAACCGGTACTGAGGGCGATATGGGGAATACGTTGCAACAGTGATTCGGCCTCCACATCCTTGAAGGTAAGATTGAGATTTCCCGGGAGGCGCTGCTCCAGATCTCCGTTGACCCTCACATGATCCAATCCGGCCGTGATCCCATCCAGCAGCTTTTGGCGTAGAGCTCCCACACTAGCGGCTTCAGACTCCATCTCCCGGCCGGCGAGTTCGCAGGCCAGCCCTAAGCCGACAATCAGTGGGGTTGGCAAAGTGCCCGCCCGAAAGCCGCGCTCGTGGCCGCCGCCATCAATTTGAGGCCGCAGTTCCAGGACCGGCGCCCCGCTACGGACGAACAGGGCGCCGATCCCCTTGGGACCATAGACCTTATGTCCTGATATGGAAAGCAGGTCAATGTTCATGGCGCTGACATCCACCGGCACCTTGCCGATGGATTGGGCGGCGTCAACATGGAATACAATACCTTTTTGCCGGCAGAAGGCGCCGATCTCCGCCAGGGGCTGAATGACACCGATCTCATTGTTGGCATGCATTACAGAGATCAGCATGGTCTGTTCATGGACGGCAGTATAGAGTTCCTCCAGGTCTACCAGGCCGTTTTCCCGGACCGGTAGATAGGTAACGGCAAACCCGCTGGATTCAAGCCGCCGGCAGGGATCCAACACGGCTTTGTGCTCAGTGGCCAAGGTGACGATATGGTTGCGTTCAGCTGCACCACCGGCCGCAGTCGTCTCCGCCACACCTTTGATGGCCAGATTATTCGATTCGGTAGCGCCACTGGTGAAGATAATCTCCTTGGGCTGGGCCCCGATCAATACTGCTATCTGCCGGCGGGCGGTATCGACGGCATCCTTGGCCTCGGAGCCAAAGGAATGATTTTTACTGGCGGGATTGCCGTAAATCTCCGTGAAGAACGGCGCCATGGCGTTAAAGACGCGAGGATCCACCGGCGTGGTGGCATGGTTGTCCAGATAAATGCGCTGCTGCGTCATCGAGGTAACTCGTCGAAACTAGGCCTCATGGCGAATGTAATTACCCTAACTCCTTTATCAAGGGAAATTGCGGGCCGGTGGCCAGGGGCGGGTAGCGCGATATCCCGCGGCGTTCATTGAGGCAAACATTTTTCGGCTTCATGACACCATTCGAGCAGGCGGAATGCAGCTTACCATATCGTCCTAACTAAAAATCTCCTGCCATCAGAGGCGCCTTGATTTTAGCCTCATGTGGTTGCCGGCGATGATCACCCGCCAATTTGAGTCATACTTTCCCGATGGTGCACATCAGGACCGGTATCTTTCGCTCGCTGGGATGCCCAGCCATCTACCTCTTTGTCCCACATGGCGCCTCTCAGGACCCGCCCCAAATCATCATCCGTGCCGCCTTCCCGCATGAGATCTCGAAGACTATATTCATTGTCGGAATAGAGGCAGTTCCGGATACAACCGTCTGCGGTTATGCGGATACGATCACAATTGCCACAGAGGCTGCGAGTGTATGCGGGGATAATCGCCATCTTACCCAAATGGCCGGGGATACGGGTAATATAGTGCTCCGTCGGGGTGCCGGTAGCTTTTTCCAAGTTGGGAAATAGCTTTTCCAGCGTGGCCTGGATCTCCCCTGCGTGCATGTGGCGGCCGGTCTTCCAAATCTGGTGCGCGTCGAAGGGCATCAGTTCGATTATACGGACTGTGACCGGATCATCCTTGGTCAGCATGGCAAATGCACCTAACTCGTCATCGTTGAACCCCTTCAGCGCCACCACATTAAGTTTTACCGAGGGTATCCCAACTTCCAGAGCGGCTTTGACACCATCCAGGACATCCTGCAGACGTTCCCGGCGCGTAATTTTGGCAAACTTGGCTTCATCCAGTGTATCGAGACTTATGTTGATTCCGGTGAGGCCAATCTGTGCCAGATCAGATGCCAGCTCCTTGACCCGCAACCCATTGCTCGTAAGATTCACGGAGGTGATACCAGGGGTGCTTACCGAGCCGCGGATCAGATCGAGGATATCGGCCCTCAGAAGCGGCTCGCCACCGGTAAAGCGAATTTTATTGACTCCCAGGGCGGCGCCCACGCCAATGATGCGCAATATTTCATCGCTCTTTAGCAGCCGCTCATTGGGGGTGAAATCTATCCCTTCGGCGGGCATACAATAGATGCATCGCAGTTGGCAGCGATCGGTAACCGCAACCCGCATATAGGTGAAGGTGCGATTATGGCGATCCACCAACATCGTATCATTGGACGCTGCCCAGGATTCGGGTACTGCTTTAGTGGAGGGTATAACCGTCATGGATCAGGAAGCTCCGGGAGGCATTATTGCTGCAATACTTCTCATAATAAGGTGATACCAAATCAAACAATCTTACCGGCTGGAATTTAGCATGCTGCCGGGGTGAGGGCTACTGGCGCTTAGCGGTCAACTTATTGATTTTCCCAGGAAAGATCGCCAGGTAACCGCTGAAGAGAGTAAAACAGTTTAACTCTAATTTTCGCCCTCATCCTCGAGGGCTTTTCTGCTGTTAAGGTCCCTGCTTATTGTCTTATATTCCCGATACTTACAACGAAGAAAACATGGCCGATCCATTTGCCCCACTAACCGCATTTATGCAGGAGCTCCGCCGCCGGAGGGTGTTCCGGGTGGCGGCCTTTTACGGCGGCATCGCCTTCGTCATCGTGCAGATCATAGACGGCACCTTTGAGGTCATGGGCGTGCCTGCGTGGGTGAGCCGCCTGCTCATCGTGCTGTTGGCGGCGGGCTTCCCCGTGGCAATGGGGCTGGCGTGGGTCTTTGATGTAACGCCGGAGGGGATCGTTCGGACGGAGCGACCCATGACGGACCCGGGAAGCAAGGGGAGCGCCCAGCCCGGCAGCGGCAAACCTCTTACCTCCAACCGGGCACTGATCGCCATCGCCATCCTTGCCGTGGCATTCGGCATCTGGGGCCGTTGGGGCGGCGGCGGCGCAGTCGGAGTGATTCGATCCATCGCCGTGCTGCCGCTCAGCAACCTCATGAACGACCCGTCGCAGGACTATTTCGTGGACGGCATGCATGAGGCCCTGATCGCCGAGCTGTCCAAGATCAGCGCATTACGGGTCATTGGCCGGACCTCCACCATGAGCTACAAGGCCAATCCCAAGCCTATTCCGGAAATAGCCGCCGAGCTTAACGTTGATGCCGTGATTGAAGGCTCGGTATTGCGCGATGGAGATAGGGTGCGCATTACGGTCCAGCTGGTGGCAACCAGACCGGAGCGCCACCTGTGGTCCGACAGTTATGATCGTGACCTTCGCGATATTTTGATACTGCACAGTGACGTGGCGGTGGCGATTGCCCGGCAAATCGAACTGACCATTGCCCCCGAACACGCTTCTAGGCCTACAGCCAGCCCCGCTACCGTGAACAGCGAGGCCTACAACTATGTCCTACTGGGCAACAGCTACGCTGATAGGGATTTCAGCAGAGAGAATTTCGAGATCGCCCTTGACATGTTTACCAGGGCGGCAGCCCTGGATTCCACCTATGCCCTGGCCTATGCCGGGCAGGCTGAGATACACGAAAATATGTACTGGTTCCACTACGATCATAGCCCGGAGAGGATTCTGCTGGCCCGGGAGGCCCTGAGCAAGGCGGAGCGGCTGGCGCCGGACGATCCAAATGTGCTTTTCGTAAAAGGGATGTATCTGTACCACTGCTACCTGGATTATGAAGGGGCCCTGCATGAGTTTGACAAAATCCGAGCCGTGTGGCCCAACCATCCCGAGTTAGATTTCGGCTATGCGGCTGTACTGCGCCGGCAGGGTAAGATGGAGGAATCGGTGGAACATTGGCGGCGGGCCGCTATCCTTGACCCCCTGAATGCGTCCATGGTGGCAGAATTAGGTGAAACCTATGCGTTGCAAAGAGCCTATCCGGAGGCCATGGCCAGCTTGAACAAGGCGCTCTCATTGGCCCCCGACCGGAATTTTTCCTATTGGCAAGCAATCCAAGTTCTGTATCGCTGGGATGGCAGTACCGCCAGGGCCCGTGAGATGCTGGCAGCCGCGCAGGCCCAGACCAGCCTTAAAGGTGATCCGAGATTAATGCACAGCGGTGTGTTGCTCAAGATGTTCGATGGGCACTTTGACCAGGCCCTGGACCTGTTGCGGAGCATACCTGATGAAGTCATCAGCACTCAGTATTTTATCGTTCCCAAGTCATTGCTGGCCGGGCAGATATACCGCCTGATGGGGGATACAGCCTTGGCCACCGCCAAATTCGAGTCAGCCCGGTCGTGGCTGGCTGAAAACCTGGCCGCCTCCTATGACGACGCCCGCTTTCACAGCGCCCTGGGGCTGGCCTGGGCCGGGCTGGGTGAGCGGGATAAGGCACTGGCGGCCGGGCGGCGGGGGGTGGCGGAGCTGCCCGTATCCAAGGAGGCCTGGCGAGGGCATTACCGGCTCATTGATCTGGCCGTGATTCAGACCATGACCGGGGACTACCAGGATGCCCTTGAGAATGTGGATCGCCTGCTGGCGCTGCCCGGTGATCTGTCGCTCAATGAAATATTGCTGGACCCCCGCTGGGCGGCCCTGACGCATCAGCCGGGCTTCAGCCGGATCGAAGAAAAGTATGGCGGCGGTCGCTGATGGCGTCGATCTCCACCTTCATTGCCGAGCTGCGCCGGCGACGGGTCTTCCGGGTGGCGGCCTTCTACGGCGGCATTGCCTTCGTCATTATCCAGATCATTGATGGAGCCTTCGACTACCTCCACATCCCTGAATGGTTTGGTACGGCCATTATCGTGCTGCTCATTATCGGCTTCCCCATCGCCATTGGCCTGGCCTGGGCCTTTGACATCACATCGGAGGGCCTGGGGCGGACGGACCGT
>JACZSB010000176.1 GCA_022574435.1 Fidelibacterota bacterium | reverse complement strand
GTTAATTATTACCTCCTTTCATCTCTAGTGAAGATGGGGCGAGATGTTTCAGTGGTCCACTATACACTTTCCGAAACTTCATCCTGTACCTATTGAAATGAGGTAGACTGATCTCCTTCATCCAGAATACTATAATTTTTCCCTCCTTCCTCAGACCATATTGTTCCTGGAGAATCTGAGCCATGTTCGGATACGGATACTTGAATGTGGTCACATAGACAGCCTTTCTCAAGTTGAGATACTTCTTTGGTACCTTATCACCCGGCTTGTAGACCGGCACTAATTTTTTCACAATCAGCACCATCTTCTTACCCTAAGGGGAACCTACAGACTTCTTTATTTCATCATTTGAATCCAGGTAGAGACCTTTTTTTATACCAACTAACGGGAATCTTACGTGCACTGGCTCATCGAATCGTCCTTTCATCTTCACGATGGCATGTCCTACATCGAGCAAATCAATCATTCGCTTTTGTTCTGGCAATAGATTCATTGACCGTGCAATATCTGAAACATCTCCACCATGTCCCAAGGTGAAGCAGACCTTGCAGTTGGTGTTGGCCTTGATTGAATCGCTCACTTTGCTAGGCTCCTGGTCAAGGACAATGACAGCTTCACCAAATTCCCTGATCATCCTGATTGTAGTCTCGATAATTGTTTCTTCCCCGGCTGAACGCTCTTTGCTCTTAGAAAGTACGTGATGAGCCTCCTCGATTAGGATGGCGTGCTTAAACACCTCTCGCTTGCCTTCCTGCTTCCTGAACTCATAAATCCAGAGTAGCAACGCCTCAATAAAAAATATCTTTTCGATAGTCGCTAGGTTGTCCATTTCGATAATCACGTTCTGTTTGAGTAATTGATCAATACCTTCCTGTCGCCTGACATTGAGAACGTCTCCCAGTAATCCAGAAAACGTCAGACTAGCCAATGTTCTCTTAGTTGAGCTCATCCACAGCATCTCTCGTCCGCGGACAAACTCCTTCCTCATTACTTTTTCTAGATCCTTGAAAGTAGGATAACTCTGCTTGCCTGCATAAATCCCAAACTGATTATACAGGTAGTCAATCCCCTTCCTGAGGAAGTACTCCACACCGTGACCTACGAAAAAGGCATGCTTCATGACATCGATCAACATGGCCATCCAGTGTTTTGGATGAACACCTGGTGGAGGAATCAATGGGTTGAACTTGAAATCACACCCAGGATCGCCCAGGCGAATGACCCTGAGGTCCTTAAACTCTGGCAGTTGTCTCAAATCTCGATAGTTCCTTTTCCAGTCAAAGACCAGGAACGGCTTATCGTGCCTGGCCAGTTCCCGAAGAATATGAAACGCCAGGTTGGTCTTCCCAGTACCGGTCATCCCCACAATCAGGATATGCTTTATAAATTCATCTTCCCGGAGTCCGAATTTCGCATAGTCTTCCTCTGGATAGATCACAGTGCCGATAGGATACTCCCCATCCATTACGTCGGGATCAGGTGGTGGCAGGCTTATTGTCTCCTTGTAATCCTGCTTTGCCTTACTGTCTGCCAGTAGCCTTAGCAGGTCCTTGTTGCCCTGAGCTGCTTTAGAATCCTTCGACAAAAGATTGAGATACCACAGTCCCCTGGTTTTCTCACCCATCACAGGTTTCAGTTTCCGTAGAAGATCCTTGATCTCTTTCATCCTACCAGCCTCCGCTTCTCACGTTCGAGGACAAGTTCTTCCCTGGCTGCCTGGAGTTTCTCTCGTAACGTGGACATATCCCTGAAATAGGAAAGCCATTCATCCAGCTTCCTAAACTCTGTCCGTGCCATTTCTTGTTCAAGAGTAGTCTTCCGGGCCATGGCTGAGCCGTTTATCGCACTCCGGTATTGCATTTGCCTCAGGTTCTCTTCAAGCCTCAGCTGGTGAGTCCCCATGCTGGATAAGGCGCCATTCCGGATAATTGCCCTCATCGCGATCTCGGTCTCAACGTCCTTAATACGCTGCTCCAGGTTCTTAACCGGCAAATCCAAGAGAGTCTCGACTATCTCATCAACCTCATCCTCTTTTTTCAGTTTCCTCTTTTCCATTTTTACAACGTGAGAGCGCGAATCAAATACTCATTTCTGCATTTCCTCTGTTCGGAAGAAGCTCTTTGAGGTAGCTTATGCCTAAATGTTCTGGCTGGACATTCTCGGGCAAGTAGATCACCTTGAGCGGTTGTTTACCTTGCAAAGCAGATATCGCTTTCTCCATACCCCGTCTGCCAGCTTGATCCCCATCAAACATCAGGACCAGTCTCTGCTCCAGCGAGAGCAATTGCTTTTTTTGATCCTGGCTCAAGGAACTTCCCATAAGTGCAACACTCTCAATTCCAGCTTTATGGAGAGTAAATACATCAAAAAAACCTTCCACAACTGCCACCTCGTCGTAGCCCGAATCAATAACTCGATTCAAGTTGTATACTACCTTGCTCTTTGGAAATCCGCGCGGGAACCGGTATTTTGGCTGGGTATTATTGATTGCTCTTCCGCAATACGCCGCCAGGTTGCCTGCCATATCATGTATGGGTATTGCGATCCTCCCTGACATGATTCCATTCTTGCAGTAACCGATTCCAAATTCTCTGGCAGTGTTTGGATCAATATATCTCTGTCGTAGGTACTCATTGTCAGGATCGAGTGTCAGATTAAATGGAAGTGGCTTTAGTGAATAGATGGAAGATTGTTCGTTCGTTAATTCAATCCCCAAGAAATCATACCCTAATTGCACTGCCACACGCGAGTTCACTCTCTCGAGAACCATGATCAGGTCTATTACAGATCCGCCGCCACAGTTGGTGAAACAATTCCATAGGTTTTTATCCAGGCTTACATTGAACGCACTGGGATTATCCCCTTTGTGAACCGGGCAACTGCCAGACAGTTTTGGACCACTCCTCTTCAAATCTTGGAGCATTCCATATTCTTGAAGCACTCGCTCGATACTGAGTTCTCTTTTGATTCGATCATAGTCAAGTTTCATTTTAGTTCGGATTTTATACTTTGGACTGCCACGACAACGCGTTTGCCCTTCTCGGTTACAATAATTCTCTTGATCTTCTTCGTGGATACGATCTCCACCAGGTTCTTCTCTGCCAGACGCCTGACCACAGCCCTGAGGTGATTCATAGAGGTATTGACTTCCCTGACCACTTTTTGGCAGTACCGCTTGTGATCCGGAGCCTTATGCAATCCGACAAGCACGTCAATCCAGACTGGGAGATACAATGAGCTGCTCATTTTCCAAACATTGAAATTTGCTCCTTCTCCTTCGGTGGAGTCGTGGATTTATCTGATGAACTCCCCTTTATTGGCTTGAGCTTGTCCATGCAAGAGTACCACCTATTGGAGAACTGCCAGTTATGCAGCCCATCGTCTGTGGATATATCAGTCTCATGGCCGAGGCTATCAGCGTGAAGCAAATACCCTGAGATGTCATGAATGGCAAAGTTGGTGAATGCTACCCGTAGTGCTCTAAGATCAACATCGACCCCAAACAGTCTGGCATTTGGAGCTTGCTTGTGAGCTGCCATCAGGAGCCTTCCGGTTCCCACACAGGGATCGAGCACATTGACCTTATCCGTGGTTTCTCCTATGGTCATGGCAGCCATTGATTCAGCCACATGCATCGGAGTGAGGAATAGACCTTGGCGCTGCACCTGCGAAGGGCCTACCACCTTGTCCAGGTACATCTCTCCCAGATGATCATAATAATCTGACCGTAGTTTTTCAGGGTCATAGGTCTTCATCAGCCTGTCAGCTAGCCGGCCATCCTCGAACAGCCACTCGAACTTGTGATCCAGCTGATATATCAGGCTGCCACAGTTATCAACAGCTAGGAAATCGATAAAATGATCCCAGGCCTTATGCGGATCATGAAACTTCTCAGTAAGCAATCCATACATGCTCTCCAACATTTTTCGAACATCTTGGTCCATTTTGATTCATATTGGCACCCCTAAGCCAGTCTCCTTATCGCCCTTTAAGTCATACTTCGCCATTGTTTCTCAGTCCTCTGATTTCAGCATCCAGTCTGTCAATTTTCTGATGCAACAATTCCAGGGAGGATTTGATTTCATCCACATCTGCCCGCTGCTTGACCGTGTTTGCGAAATTCCTGATGATTCGATCCTCTGTACTCCAAATGGCTTGCTGTACTAGGTCGAGTCTCGCCGCCAAATCTTCAAGGGTTATTTCAGTCATTGAAAATTGAAGCAGAAGTTCTTTTTATGCTTTGTGTAACTCCAGAGTGACAAAGTTCTTAAACGAGGGTGATTACTTGTTTTGTAGAAAAAGATGGATGCCGATGCAAACCGTGCGAGATTCCTTAGATATGGATTAAAGGATTTCACAGATACTGAAGCGGTAGAGCTGATGCTAGCTCTCCAAATTGAAGCCAGAGACTATTCTTCACATGCCAAACGTCTTCTGAGCAAACATGGGACTCTCTCGTCGGTTATTGATGCTACCAATGGCTATAATTATTGCAATCAAGAGCAGAGTCTAGGATTACGACTTTCGTATGAGTTGGGTTACAGATACTTGCGTGACAAGTTGGAGAATCGACCAATAATGAGTGATTCGAGGACGGTAGTGGAATATCTCGGGTATTCTATGCGTGGGCTTGATCGGGAACATTTTCGGGTTATTTATCTGAACGGCATGAATAGCCTGATCGGAGATGAAACCCTGTCAGCTGGAACTGTTAATCAGGCAATGGTATACCCCAGGGAAGTGGTGCGTTCGGCGCTGGCGAAAAATCCTGTGAGTTTGATTATTGCTCATAACCATGTTTCAGGTAATCCAAAACCAAGCGCGGATGATGTTAAGATAACATGTCGCCTGAAAGATTCTTGTGATCTAGTGGGAATATCGCTTCTGGACCATATTATTATCGGAGGGGATCGACATTATAGCTTTGCGAAGGAGGGATTGATGTAGGGGAATGGTGACTGACTACCAACTCCTTAGATCAGTAACATCACTTGCCTACCGGAGGCGATTGCTCGACGGAGTAGATGAGCTCGAAGCCACTATTCGAAAGTATCTCACCGAACATGAGATTACCACCGCCAGGATCGGCGGCTACGACATCCAAGCCGAGAACGGCCTGGTCAGGTTTACTGAATTACCTATAGTGGACGTGGATCAACTGCTACTGCCGCTTAATGCGGCTCATAATGATGAAAAAGATGAATCAGAAGCACGTATTCCGGGCTGAGCCAGGAAGGATTCGATGAACCTGCTGCCGGACGAAATCAGAAGGAAGCTGCCGAATTTGTGCGACCAAGAAAAACTGGGAGCGGAAGCCATCGCTTATGTAAAGTACTTCACTCCCGACTCGAACTGGTCATGGTACGCTACCGAATTCGATGGTAGGGATACGTTTTTCGGTCTCGTGGATGGATTGGAGAAGGAACTGGGGTATTTCAGCCTCCTGGAACTGAAGGCCGCACGTGGACCGCTGGGACTTCCCATCGAGCGTGACCTATACTGGAGCCCAACGACACTCAGAGTTATCAGCCCGGATCTGTTTGGAGAACCTGACGGGGATGGTACACTTTAGGTGTCTCCTTAACGATTGGGGGATAAGGGCCACGGAGTTTTCAGCGGAGCGGATTGATGAAGGAGCCTTAGAAATATTTAAATACCACCATCATTTATACTGATCTATGGAAATCAAAATTGTCTTGGACGAGCAGGAGGAAGGCGGGTTTACAGTTTATGTACCGTCGCTGCCGGGGTGTGTCTCCCAAGGCAAGACCGAGGCGGAGGCCCTGGCCAATATCCGCGAGGCCATCGAGGCGTGCCTGGAAGCACGGGCCGCCAACGGAATGCCCCTCACCGTGGCCACCCGGGAGGTCGAGGTCAAAGCCTGATGGCTCAGCTACCGGTGATTTCCGGCGCGAAAGTGGTGCGCGCATTTGAAAAAGCCGGATGGAGACAGG
>JACZSB010000175.1 GCA_022574435.1 Fidelibacterota bacterium | reverse complement strand
TCACCTACTTCAAGATCATGGGATGGGGCTGGTACTATCTGTCAACGGTGCTGGATGATTACAGCCGTTACATCCTGGCCTGGAAGCTCTTTGATACGATGAATGCTCAAGATGTGCAGCAGACCCTCGACATGGCCATCGCCAAGTCGGGTGTGGACCAGATCCGGGTCAAGCACCGGCCGAGGCTGCTCTCAGACAACGGCCCATGTTATCTGTCGAAGGAACTTAAATCGTATCTGCAGGAACGCGAGAGGGAGCATACTCGAGGAGCGCCCTACCATCCTCAGACCCAGGGGAAGATCGAGCGTTATCATCGCACGATGAAGAATGTGGTGAAGCTCGATCATTACTACCTGCCCCGTGAACCGAAAGAAGCCATCGGCCGGTTCGTCACGCATTACAACAACGACCGGCTGCATGAGTCCCTCGATAACGTCACGCCGGCAGATGTCTATTATGGAAGAAAGGAGGAGATCGTCACTCAGAGAATGATCACCAAACGAAGAACGCTCCAACAGCGGAAGCGTTATAACCTGAAACCACAGCGCCAAGCAGTTGCTGTATCATGAATAGGATGCCCAGAAAGTCTCTCTTAACTTTAATCTTAATCTACCCGAAATGCTTTGATGACGTACAGCATTGAGGAGATCCCATGTCCCCCGGCCCAAAAGGCTGTACGAGTTCGAGTCTCGTCGGCCCCGCCAGTTAAAAGCCCCAGCTTCTCGACGGGAACACTGGGATTATTTGTTTTTGTTCCTACTTCGGCAGTACCATCATAATAGATTTCGAGTGATAGAATTTACTTGTTTAGGCAACGCATTACTCTTACATTATCTTCATGCAATCAACGGAAGAGAATCGTGTTAGGGTAGGATTGATGGTCTAGACCTGACCTAACTGACTAGATACTATATGTCACCGTCACATATAGCCCGATACCTGGTTTCTGTTGATTCTTGAATTTTTAAATATCGAATAAGGAGATAATAATGAGTAAACGGTTAATAGTTGTTTCAATTACAGCTATGATGCTGCTTTTTGCTCCTGCATTAAGCGCACAAGTTGAAGTAATGGCAGACCCTAGTTTCGAACTTCAGACAGCTGCTACTTTAGATGGCGAAATGTGGTTCAATGATGGTGATAATTTAATTATTACTGTTGGACTTGATGATGGCGAAGCCCATACAGGTGCAAATTCCGTTATAATAACTGCGAATGCTGATTGGACGGGTATCGGCACGATTGTCGAATTGGTACCTGAGACAGAATACACCTTATCACTATGGGTAAAAGGTGATGATATTGGTGTATCTGGCACTTTCGGCTTTTGGGATGAGGCTGTTGATGATGGCTTTGAGCCAGACGATTTTAACGTTAATAGTGAAGACTGGAAAGAGCTGACGCTTACATTCACAACTTTTGCGTCAACTGACGCACTCGTTGAGTACGGATTCTGGTTTGGTAGCTATGAAGGGACTGATGGTGCAGTATTTAGAGTTGACGACATATCTCTCATGGCAACAGCAGTTACTGCTGTAGATGCAAATGGTGCCATGCCAGCTGCGTATGCTCTTGGTCAAAATTACCCGAATCCATTCAATCCGAATACGACAATCGATTTCACCCTGAATGCAGCGGGTGCAGTTATATTGGACGTTTATGATCTAATGGGTCATAAAGTGCGCACATTGGCGGATGCACCAATGAGCTCTGGGACACATTCAGTGAAATGGAATGGTCGTGATGATAGTGGTAACCAACTATCGTCGGGTATCTATATCTACAGGATGTCCGCAGGTTCCAATACCTATATGAAGAAGATGATGCTTCTTAAATAAAGGTGGGTTTGGTTGTTAAATTATGTGGATTGGATTCACTAATTTTACATACTATACGAGTTGGAAGCCTATCAGTTTCCAGCCCTATAAACCCTGATTGATTAAAAGCCTCCTGTAACAAGTAGTTTCAGGAGGCTTTATTCATCCGCATTATTATTTTGTAGCGGGTGATATCACCGGCAAAACTTTTTAATGCTAGTTAAAAGATTTTTATATGAGATCTAGATATAGATGAAGTTAGAACTGAAGAAATCCAATATGGGAGTATAGAAGATGCAATTCCGAAAGAGTTCTTCGCAGGGCAGAATTTTTGCAATTCTGGCAGCCACGATGCTTGTAATGAGCAGTTTGTGGGCTGGCACGACGGGCAAGATTGCTGGCCGGGTATACAACAGTGAGACGGGCGATCCATTGCCTGGTGCGAATATTATAGTCACGGGGACTACATTAGGTACGAGTAGTGATCAAGATGGTTCGTATTTTATAATTAATGTCCCGCCAGGTACATATACCGTTAAAGCTTCCTTCATTGGGTACGAAGGTATTAATGCCTCAAATGTCAGGGTAACGGCTGATCGCACCACCGAATTAGTTTTTGCGATGAATTCTTCAGTTATTGAGGGGTCAGAAGTCACAATCACCGCTGAGCGGCCGATGATTGATAAGGATCTTACCGGTAGTATGCAGGTCGTATCATCAGATGATTTGGACCGAAGCTGGGCGAGATCGCTTCCCGAGATCATGGAATTGCTGTCGGGTGTTTCCGATGGTCATTATCGAGGCGGTACACACCTTGAGAATGTTTACATGCTTAACAATGTAAGCCTGAATAGTGGTCTTTTATCCGATAACTACACTGGTATTAATATATCTACAATTGAAGAGGTTATTGTACTTACCGGTGGATATAATGCAGAGTACGGTAGCGCCCAGTCAGCTATTGTGAATGTAATTACAAAAGAAGCACCCAAAGGCATTCATGCAACAGTTGTTACACGTATGCGGCCAGCAGGGAAATATCATTGGGGTCGCAATATCTACAGTCGCGAAAACTACGATTGGAAGTTCTACGATAGAGAATTTTGGGCAGATGAAAAGATGGTTGATGGCGTGCGTGTTCGGCCTCCTAAAAGGGTACAGGGATTGGATCCGGATTCACTACTTGCTGCATGGCAGAATATTATTACGCCAGATCCGGCGCAAGGCGATTATGCCGAACGTGTAGAATATGAAACTGAAGCAACTATATTTGGTTCGTTATCGGACAGGTTGGGTTTCCTAATTTCTGGACGCTTTAAGCGGGGTGTTAATATTTTTCCCCAGCAATTTGCATATAATCCGGAACATAATATTCAGATGAACCTGAAATATAAATTATCCAACCGTATTAATCTAAGCTATACTGGGCTAACTGGCGGGTACGAAACTTCTGGTACTTCAGCTTCAAACTTTAATTCTCTTGAGAATTCTGAGGAAATGGAATGGATGGGACTACCAACTATCTCTGATCCCTATGACGAGGTGAAATATGCACCGATAACAAATCCATGGGGCGGCTGGCCTGAACTGCGAACAGTGAATAGTCACACATTAAAATTGACACACGCTTTCAGTAATAAATCTTTCTATGAGGTATGGGGCAACCTGCTTCTGGACAAAATGGATAGAACTGACCGTTGGGGATATGTATCCGATGATCACTGGGGTGATTGGAATTCCGATCCAATGCTGCGTTATTACTTGATCGATATTAGGGACGAAGATGACAATCTGATATCCCCCAAGCACTATACAGATGAGTTTAGCAGTTCCGTATTGAATCTTGGTGCCAGTTACACAAGCCAGGTTAATAATAATAACATGGTCAAAGCAGGGTTCGAATATAAATCATATGACCTGGATTATTATCATATGATGTCAGCAATCGAAGGTGGCGATCATTGGTGGCTAGGAAATGTTTACGAAGGCACACCCTATGAGGGTGCTGCATATGTGCAGGACAAAGTTGAGTTCGAGGGCCTTATCGTAAATGCAGGCTTGAGATTGAACTTCTTTAACCAAAACCGCGATGCTGCCAAGAATATGTTCGATCCTTTGGCTTATGAGGAAACAACACCTGGCAACATA
Organism: Fidelibacterota bacterium; assembly: GCA_022574435.1. Lineage (GTDB taxonomy): Bacteria > Fidelibacterota > Marinisomatia > SCGC-AAA003-L08 > TS1B11 > JACZSB01. The sequence continues at coordinate 2,042 of JACZSB010000175.1, read as the reverse complement.
ATTCCTGGTATACCAGGCGTTCCAGAAACAAAAGCAACAGAAATGCAATATGCTATTGGCCCCCGATTGGGTATATCGCACCCAATAAATGAGAATACGGTTTTGCACTTCACGTATGGTCATTTTTACCAGCGTCCCACCTGGCATAAGATGCTTGGATTCCCGTTTTTCCACCATGGCGATTTCGTTAATGAGGATGGCGATACTGTAATTGTTGCTGACGATGATCTATGGGCTGGTCAACAAGTACTGCTGTCCGAATGGCAGGGCTATCAGGGCAATCCTTTGCTGGGATATGCCAAGACTATTCAGTATGAGATTGGGTTTGACCAGAATATTGGTAATATGTTCCGCCTTGACGTAACGGCATTCTACAAAGATGCAAGTAGACAAACAGAGCCAAGTACAGCCCTTTATTCATTAGAGTTCCAATCTGACAAAGCCCTGATGGCGGTTAATAGCGGATATGCCGATATGCGTGGTATAGAATCATCGCTATCGTCGAATTTTAATTTTCCACTGAATTTTCATGTAGCATATGACATAACATATTCAAATGGTGGATCTCTTGGATTCGAGGATTTGTGGGAAGATGGATCGCCAGGGCAACGTAATGGATATGGCATGTGGAGGCGGGACTGGGTTGACAATCACTCGGTAAAGACGATGGTCAATCTTGATTTTTACGAGAATTGGGGCCCATCAATTGCTGGTATTCATCCACTCGAAAATCTACATACCAATGTATATTTTGAGTATCGGAATGGCGATGAATACACCTATCACCCACCCGGTGATACCACCACAACTCCAAATAATCGACGGTGGATGCCTCATTTCCGTACAAACCTGAAAGTTGCTAAGGTGGTTAACATCTTTGGAGCGAAAACAGAATTCAGCGTGGAAGTCAGGAATCTGTTTAATAACAAGGACATTGTTTTACCGTGGTGGGATAATGATGCCATGATCAGATGGCATGAAAAAACTGAGCTATCGGAGCAGGATAATAAAGATGGTTTAACTCTGGAAGAAGCCAGGTTACCCAGGCATTGGTATTCCGGTGAGCCTGATATCTGGGGTTCGTATAATAATTATACCAATCCGCCACGGCAATTATTCTTCCAACTTAAGGTTGACATCTAAACTAATAGACCGGACAAGGGGAATTTTAAAATGTTAACCGAATTAGGATATGCAAAACTATGAGGGGAAAAATGTATTTACGAAATACCAGGTACAAAATGCGACATGGATTGCTCAAAACCTTTTTAATGGTAATTATGCTCTTCGGTGTAGAGCAAGACCTTCACGGACAGATTGCCTATTGGACCAAAAAGCATTTGACCAGAGGTAAAGTATGGGTATCAATCAATAATTCGGGCACGCTAGGACCAGTAGACCTGCCCTGGCCTTTCTATACACTCGATTATCCCGGTCATTCTTCTGGCATAGACAAATCCGATATGCCATCATACATCGAAACCGGTGGCTATGCAATCTATGGCGAGAGAGAGGGGACTCCCGCCGCATATACAATCACTGGAAGGTTCGCTACCGCACAACGGTATGTGTATCCAACCGAGAGCAGTGTTCTTACTACGAACTATAATATGGAAGATCCTAGCTTGTTAGCTGAAGAAATTGTTACGGGATCTCATCACGTTATTTCTTTGGACGTTGATGTTACAGAGAAAGCCATGGTGTGGAGCTATCCCAAATATGATGATTTCATCATTCAGGAGTACACCTTTGTGAACACCGGAACCCACGATATCACCGGTTTCAGATTCGCACCAACGGCAGAGCTCACTATCTCCACGGGTAGCGGGACGGGTTGGTGGCGTGACGATGACTACTATGAATGGGATCTGGATCACGAAGCGTTCTATTTCCATGATGGTAGAGAATTTGATTCTGAAACCGGCAGATATGTGGATTATGTCTACGGCTTAACCAAATCGGACAAGGGCGATCCGGCCGATCTGGACGCTCCCAATGCAATAACGCATGAATTCCGTTCGCCGGGCTATTTAACTTATTAC
>JACZSB010000174.1 GCA_022574435.1 Fidelibacterota bacterium | reverse complement strand
GAGTATCGTGACCAAGAGGGAAGCTGGCAATCCGTGGAAGGTTTAGTAATCAGCCCCCCGCTGATGCCAGGGGAGGAACGCTTCAATAAGCCTCACTTTGTGGAATACCTGCTGGCCTTCAGGCCAGTGCAGACATCCGCTATACGCTTAGTTGGGGAAGCGGGAGGTGTTGAGCATTGGTATAGCGCCTTCACTCGGTTTACCTCGATCACTGAGTTGACCGCGCACGGGCCTTTGCCGGACTATCATACGCTATTGGATTAACGGTGGTTTTTAGGAGAATAACCCGGCTAAGGGCTACCCCCGCATTTTGCTGGACCCGGACTGAGTTAGCCCGGCAGTCGGGTGTCGTCAGCCGGGCTTGGGTGACGAGGGTGGCGCCCGGCCGATAGGGCTCAGCAGTATCAACGTTGAGGACAGAAGTGAAAGATTCTCAATAAGGATGTATATCTGGTGTTAAGAGTTACAGGGACCTGACCGTGGATAACCTATACCGTGTCATCATATATGTAATTATCATCTTCACCATATTTGCCTGCAGTAAATCAGGGAAGCAGCAAAGGGCTGATTCGCCAGGCAATAGAATAAGGATAATCCTGGATACTGATGCCAATAACGAATTGGATGACCAGCATGCCATTGCCTACCTGCTGTTTAATGGCGATCTGTTTGAGGTGGAAGGAATTACGGTAAACGCAACTTCCGGCGGCGGAGGCATTGCGAAGCATTTGGATGAGGCGGAGAGAGTAGTAAAGCTCTGCAATTTATACCCGCAGATGAAAATATATTCTGGCGCTGATGGCGATTATCAGAATATTGTGGGGCATGTAAATAAAAAAAGATTTGATGGCAGTGAGGCTGTTGACTTCATTATCAGGCAGGCAAATACGAAGGACGACAGAAAATTGGTGCTGCTGGCCGTGGGCAAACTTACCAATATTGCGTTGGCTCTGAAGAAGGACCCATCCATCGGTGATAAAGTTCGCATTGTGTGGTTGGGGTCCAATTTTCCGGCAGCGGGTGAATATAATCTGCTAGCCGATACTTCGGCCGTCAATCCCGTTCTGCAATCGGATGCGGAACTTGAAATTGTTACCGTACGGTATGACGATGATACGGGCACGGCGGCTGTTGTTGCTTATCTTGATGATATTAAAAGAATTATGCCGGGCAAGGGGCCGCACATTGCCGAGCCGGTTACGGGAAGACACGGTGGACAGTTCACAAATTTTGGTGACTATTCCGTCGAGTTATTTGAGAAGTTTGAGGGCGATCCCCAATCCCGGCCATTATATGATATGGCTGCTGTAGCCATCTTAAAAAATCCATCGTGGGCAGATCGCAGAATTATAGATGCGCCGGAATTGATCGGGAACGGCTGGATAGAGCAGAGGGGGAATCCCCGCAAAGTAATCCTGTGGGAGAACTTTGATAAAGATAGTATCATGACTGATTTTTACAGGACTATGGAGTTCTATACCCTGGCAACAAATAGATCGCAATAACCGTCGTTTATTGGCCGACAAATTTGAGGGACCTTAATGCGGATTACTTTGCCAACATTCCTGATACTTCCGGCGTGGACGCTGCTATTATGCAGTGGTCCGACACCAGAGGGCGATTCTGCTCGTCAATCCAAATTTTATGTGGCATCGGGTGGTGATTGTACGTCGTCAAAGCAATGTGAGCTACTGGGGGCTAAAACTAAGAGACACATTTTATGTTTCCAAGGTTTATCCCACGGAACCCCGCCAACGGCGGGGCCTCATTTGAAGCGTCCTTTGCTTGATCTTTTGCCGCCTTGCCAGTATCTGTCTGCTCCTTCCTTCATAGACGTCAGCGGGCTTCACATTGTTGAGCGACTCATGATACCGCTCATGGTTATAGTACTCGATGAACCGTCCGATCTCCTGCTCCAACTCCCATGGGAAGTAGTAATGCTGTAGTTTTACCACGTTCTTCATGGATCGGTGGTACCGCTCGATCTTCCCTTGAGTCTGCGGGTGATAAGGTGCTCCTCGTGTGTGCTCCATGCCCTGCTTTTGCAGATACTCCCTCAGCTCCTTTGACAGGTAGCAGGGCCCGTTATCCGATAGCAGCCTTGGCCGGTGCTTAACGGGTATTCCCATGATGCCTGTCTCCTCTATGGCCAGATCCAGAACCTCCTGCACATCAGAAGCGGCCATGGTGGTGAACAGTTTCCAGGCAATGATATACCGGGAGTAGTCGTCCAGCACCGAGGTGAGGTAGTACCACCCCCAACCGATCACCTTGAAGTAGGTGCAGTCGGTCTGCCACAGTTCATGGACTCGCCTTGTCGGGTTGGTGAACGAGTCACCCGCCGAGAGCACCACGAAGGCGGGAGAGGTGATCAAGTCGTAGGCCTTCAGGATACGGTAGACGCTGGACTCTGATATGAAGGTCTCCTGAGTGTCGGTGATATAGGTTGCCAGTTCCCTGGGCGATTTGTCGGGTTGCTCCAGGGCAACCTGAAGGACATTCTCCTTCACCTCCTCAGGTAACTTGTTCCAGAACCGCCTGGCATGCGGTTGACGGTCAGCCAGACCATCATAGCCCTCATCAGAGTACCGCTTGTACCAGTTGTAGAAGGTAGACCGGTGGATGCCAAGATGTTCAAGTGTACGCCTGACTGAGAGGTCGGACTCTTCAACCAGACGAATGATCTCCATTTTCTCTGCCTGGCCGACTCTCATATAACGTCCGATCCCGAGTCCACACCGTTCAGACTTTTTTTAAGCCTTCGGTTCTTCAGGGCCAGGTTCCCCCGCCATCGGCGGGGTTCAGCCACCAGCCCTTTGAGTTGGTCATTTTCACGGCGGATGTTGGCCACCTCGCCACTGTTAGCTTCTCTGAGCATATCCCCCTGAAGGCGTTTCTTGCCGGCCTCCAGGAAGTCCTTTGTCCACCGGTAGTAGAGGTTGGGAGCGATGCCTTCTCTCCTGCAAATAACTGAAATGCTCTCCTCTGAGTCCTTCTAATACGATGGTGATCTTTTCTTCAGCAGAATACTTCCGGCGAGTTCTTCTTTTGATATCCCGGACCACTGCTTCTGACTTCTTCGTAACCATCTCCATGACTCCTTTGCTTGATAATCAAATTAGCAAAAGTGTCTCTTAGCCAAAATGAGCAAGTGGTCCACATTACTCTGACGCCGAACACGAAAAAAACCCTCGCTCCTCGGAAGAAGCAAGGGATTTGAGTTTTTTGTAGCGGGGACAGGATGGTCTCGCTACGCTCAACGGTCTTCGCTCCCTGCGGTCGCTACGGCTCGATCCTGTGACCTTCGGGTTATGAGCCCGAGGACCGGTTAGTAAAAACAACAACTTATGAGGCCAACGTGACTATTTCGTGCCCGCATTGCTTAAAAGGAGGGAAGCCCTATGGATCTGGCGATCTGTGGGGTTTTTAGATTGATCGTTACAAAGAGCAAGGGATTATCCCCCGCCACAGGCGGGGGTTCAGTTCATGTACCTTCCCGTTGTGAATTACAAAATGGGGCAGGAGAACGGGGCAAAAAATTGACCAACGCTTACAAGTAGTGAATAGTTTGAAACTTCACTGATACGCTTCAGAGGAGATGTGAATTAAACCTTGGAAACGCAGAACGTATCTCTTAGTTATTAGCCCCGAATGTCCAAAAGGATCTGAACCGATACACCTGGGCACAAGCCTTTCCTTCCCGGACCGAAGCTCGCGAGCTGCCGTTGGAGGGAAGAGACCGTCTATCGTATACCTGTGGCATAGATACGGCGGGAACTGGGCGCCGCAATCGAATTCTAGCGATAAAAGCCCCGCACCGTATCTACAAGTTTCATCAATTCCGCCTCGGTATGGGCACCGGAGATAAAGGCGGCCTCATACTGGGAGGGAGGCAGGTAAACGCCCCGGTCCAGGGCAAAGTGGAAGAAGCGGGCAAAGGTTTTCAGGTCACAGGCTAAAACGCCACTGAAGCTGGTCACAGGTTCCTGGGTCATGAAGAGGGTAAACATGGAGCCCACCCGATTAATAGTCAACGGCGCTCCCAGCCCCGTAATCGCAGCTTCGAACCGGGCGCCAAGACTTTCCAGCCGGTCATAGAGCGCGCCATCACAATAGGTCAGGGTGGCAATACCCGCTGCCATGGCCAGGGGATTACCTGAGAGGGTGCCCGCCTGGTAGACCGGCCCAACCGGCGCAACTTGCTCCATGATCTCCTTTTTGCCACCATAGGCGCCTACGGGTAGACCACCACCGATAATTTTTCCAAAGGTGGACAGGTCCGGTTTGAGGCCGTAAAGTCCCTGGGCGCCGGCAGGATGGACGCGGAAGCCGGTCATGACCTCGTCGAAAATCAGGACGGCGCCGGACTTGCTGCACAAAGATTGCAGCCCCTTTAAGAAGCTCTTTTCACCGGGGATGCAACCCATGTTCCCGGCGATCGGCTCCACGATAACGGCAGCGATGTCATCGGGATATTGTCCGAACAAGGCCTCTACGCCGGCCAGATCATTGAAAGTGGCGTTTAAGGTTTCACCGGCGATAGCCGCTGGTACACCCGGGCTACTGGGTACACCTAGCGTGAGCGAACCTGATCCGGCCTTGATGAGGAAGCTGTCACCGTGGCCGTGGTAGCACCCCTCGAACTTCACAATCTTGCTGCGGCCAGTATACCCCCTGGCCAAGCGGATGGCGCTCATGGTCGCTTCCGTGCCACTGTTTACGAATCGGATCAACTCCACCGATGGCACGCGATCAATAACCAGCTGCGCCAGGCGGCTCTCAGCCTCCGTTGGTGTCCCGAAAGAGGTGCTTTTTCTTGCGGCCTGTTCAATAGCCGCAGTGACATCCGGGTGGGCATGCCCCAGGATCATAGGCCCCCAGGAACCGATGAAGTCGATATATCTATTGCCGTCAACATCCGTGAGCCAGGCGCCCTTTGCCCTGGTCATAAAAACGGGATCGCCGCCGACGGAACCGAAGGCCCGCACGGGAGAATTCACGCCGCCTGGTATCAGGGCTTGGGCCTCTGCAAACAAAATCTTGCTTTTGGCACGATCCATAAAACCGGTTCTATCGACGGCGGTACTCAGCCAGCTCCCTGGCAAAATAGGTAATAACAGCATCAGCGCCGGCCCTGAACAGGGCCGTGAGGCTCTCCACCATCAGCTGCTCGCCATCGAGCCAACCCTTCTCGGATGCTGCCTTAATCATGGAATACTCACCGCTTACCTGGTAGGCCACTACCGGTAGAGGACTATTGCTTTTCAGATCGGAGATGATATCCAGGTACATGCCAGCCGGTTTGACCATCAGCATATCGGCGCCTTCATCTATGTCCAGTCCCGCTTCCAGGATAGCCTCAGACCGATTGCGGGGGTCCATCTGATAGCCGCGGCGATCACCAAAGGAGGGTGTGCAATCGACGGCCTCCCGGAAGGGGCCGTAGAGGGCCGAGGCATATTTTACGGCATAGCTGAGAATGGCAACCTCGCTGAAATCGGCTTCGTCCAGGGCTCCTCTGATGGCGGCCACCATGCCATCCATCATACCGGAGGGGGCTACGGTATGCACTCCCGCCTGTGCCAGCGAGAGGGCCTGCCTGCCCAGGTTGAGTAGGGTTTGATCGTTGTCGACGCCGTCATTTACTATAACGCCGCAGTGGCCGTGGTCGGTATACTCGCAGAAGCACAGGTCGGCAATAAAGTGGGCCTGGGGAAAATCTTTCGTGAAGCGCTTCAGGGCCAATTGGATGATACCATCGTCCTGCCAGGCGGCCGAGCCTTCGGCATCTTTATAAGTTGGCACACCAAAGAGCAGGTAGCTGGTCAGGCCCAGTTCCAGGCATCTGGCGATCTCCCGGGCTGATTCATCAATAGAGCGCTGATAAATCCCGGGCATGGAGGGAATCTCCTTCCGCAGGCCCTCGCCGGGGATGATGAAGAGGGGCGTGATGAGCTGGGCCACATCGAAGTGTGTCTCGGCAACCATATCGCGAATGGCCTGGCTGCGGCGGTTGCGCCGGGGACGT
>JACZSB010000173.1 GCA_022574435.1 Fidelibacterota bacterium | reverse complement strand
GGAGTTCGTCGGCCATACGTTTTAAGGCCCGCAGATAGCCGGCTGCGTCGCCACCGCCCGCCCGGTCCACGTAGGGGAAGCGGCCACTGAAGAACAGGTCGCCGATGTGCACTACGTTGGAGGTGGTGAAATGCACCAGCACGTCGCCGTCGGTATGGGCCGCGGGGTAGTGCCGGGCCACAATCTCCTCACCATTGAAGTGGATGGACAACCCCTCATCGAAGGTGACCAGCGGCCAGCCCTCGGGTGCCTTATCCGCCAGGCGCCGGCGGGCATTGTGGTGGGCAAAGATCAGGGCCCGGTCGCCAAAGGCCGGGTTGCCGCCGGTGTGGTCCCCATGGTAATGGGTGTTTAGCAGGAACTTGAGGTCCCCTTTGGAGATCTCGGCCAAGGCGGCCTCGATCCTGGGGGCCAGCTGGGCGAACTGGGCGTCCACCATCAGGATACCGTCCTCACCCACCGACACGGCGATGTTCCCGCCGGCGCCTTCCAGCAAGTATACGTTGCCCGCCACATGGGTGGTGGTGATTTTGACCTGCGAGAAGTCCCTTTGCCCGCTCGCGCCGGCAGCCAGGGCCAGGATCGCCAGGATGATCGGAATGCGCATGTTTATCCCCTTAATAAAAGTGGTAGCGTTCAATCGTTCGGGCCGATTGTGAGATGAAACCGGCCTTAGTCTGTATGGTACTCCGCCATAGTGGACCGGCCCCAATGGAGCGCGTCGAAGTAGGCGCCGGATATATCCAGTCCCTGGAGCTTGAGGGTATCCGCGTGTTTCCCGATTGCGGCCCAATCGCCAACTTCTGTTGCCGCCGCCAGATCGAGGGCGGTCTTGAGCCGGCCTTCATCGCCCATTAGGGTTCCCCGGATACTACGGTCCAGGGGGATGGTGCCCAGCAGCTCGGTGAGCGGCCGGTGGAAGAAGCAGGCGATCAGGGAATACAGCCCGACGGTGAATAGATTGTCCGGCAGGTCATCGCCACCAAGCTTGGCGCCCACAGTCTCCAGGAAGCGGCCCCGCGCCAGGCATAGCAATACCTGCTCAGGCATGTCGCGCTGGCCCAGCACCGCCGCTGTGGACACTGCGGCCCAGCGGCGAAAACGCATTACCCCAATAAAGGTCATAGCCTGGTTGGCTGTGGTGATCTCCTGCTGCACCTTGAACTGGGGTGAATTCACATGCTCCAGGAGCAGGTCGTCCAGCTTCTTCACCTTGCTGATAATCCCCGCCACTTTATCGTAGTTGATGTCCATGCGGTTTACTTCCACCAGCAGTTCCAGGAAGTTGCCCTGGTCCGGCGGCAGCTGGTCCTTCTCTATCAGCGCCGGATCACTGAAGTAAGGGCCGTGGAACAGGTCATACTCCAGTTTCCGGGCCTGCTCATACTCCGCCCGCGATTGCAGTTCGTAGGCCATCACCTTGATGCTTTTCGAATGGCAGTACTTGGGAGTGATCCGGCGGCGCTTTTCGTCCCGTTGGCTGTAATTGACTATGATGAAGTGAGCATAATCCAAAAGATGCTCGTAACCATCGTCGACGGCGTAGTCTCCGAAGGCCAGCTTGAAGCCGGCATGTTTAAGATCGCCCAGGGCCTCGCTAAGAGCATCGGTCAGTTCGAGGGGCTGTGGCAGGAAAAGGGTCACGTTCTGACGTGAAAGGGTCCGGATCGGGGCCCCGGAGAGCAACGACGGGTCAACCTGTACGAACGCGGGACGCTTGCGGATCATTTCGTTGCCCACGAAGCCAAACATATAATTCAGCACTTCATCGGGCAGTTTTTTTCGCTCCTCTTCGGAAACCAGGTACTTCTCGGCCCCGGCACTGAATGCCACCTCATAAGCCTGCAACCGCCCGTCAGAGAGAAAGATAGGACGTCTAGAAAGTAAATTTTCCACCGAATCCTCCGATAGTAGCACAAATTCCAGCCAATGGCACCAAGGTTAATTTAAGCACTGTTCGAGCAATTTGTATTGCCAACTGTAGTTGATTATTCTTAGACTAGGTGGGAGGCGGGCTTCGTCCGGCAACAGGCCGCCGGAGCAGTCGCCTGCTGGAACCTGTTATTGGTGCGGAGCTTCCCGGGCGGTCATAAATGATGATGACCGTACCTGATATAAAGCTGGCCGTGGAGGGGGGAAAATAATGACGCTGTTAGCGAAACCTTATCCGGCCCGCCGGATCATTCCGGCCCTGCGCTACCTACTGCTGCTGGCGGCATCGGTGAGCTGGTTGGTGGCCCAGGATGATGGACCGCCATTTCCGGGGACTCCCAGGAGATGTACCGGCTGATGTCCTAAGCGGCCTTAAGAGCCCTGGGCAGCGGCTTATCCCCCACTCAGCGAACCTGTATCTGACCGGGAGCCCAGGCACGACGGAGTCGCACATACTTTCAATATAAGGGTGGTGAAGACCCTGGACCAACAGACTGCCAGCTAGGTCTGCTTGATTACATAACCTGGTCAGAACTTGAAATAGAAGGCCACAAACGGCTGTTGGTAGTGTATCCCGAACCATAATCTATCACTGCTGAAGAGGCGGTTGGTCATGAAGCCGAAGTCGAAGAAAAATGGAGCGACGACATCTTCACCAGTATCACGTATGAACAAGGGTACATAGTAGGGATCATAAAAAACCTCTGCCAGGATTTTAACGTCCCGGCGCACATCCCGGTCCCAGCCGATATACAGCCTGGGCATGGGATCGGCGCCGGGGTAAAATGTCACAGTGCCACCAACAGTATAGTTGGTGCGCCCCTGATTGCCCTGGTTAAGGCGGGAGACGCTGTAGGCCCCGAACAATTCTATCCACAAATTAATCCCGTCTGGGTCGCTCCGGCCATACTTGCCCAGCTCTGATCCCACCCGGGTCCAACCAGAATGCCAAGTAGTATCGGAATAGGTTTGGGTGATTGGATCCCAGATGCCACTGCCAGAAAACCAGGATCTCTCGCTATATTCGTACTTTCCAGGCAATCCCCTGGTATGGAGATGACCGCCAATAGAGACTGAAGTTTGTGATTCGATACCGCCGCTTTCATAGATGGTGATCTTGGGGCGGACATTGAGATCGCCCCAGAAAAAATTGGCCCAGCGGGTGGAGACCTGTATCCTATCGGTAAAGCCCACGGCCCACGAGAGAGCGCTGAGGTAAAACTCCCCCTTACGCAGGGGAAAGCCGGTAGGATCGAACCAGATATCCATCAGGCGCTCTTCGCTGAAATACCAGCGTTGGCCGGCCGGTTCATCCAGCCCGGCCGCTGCCCCCCCTTCCAGGACGAAGTCAAATCTTTCGATCTGGGCATGCTCAATGAACAGGTCACCTAATGCCGTGCGCACCCGCAAACCAGCCTCCGATAGCTCCAGCAGTTCACCCTGGAGGCGGTCGCCGCTCTTCAGATCAATAATGATAATTTCCGGTAGCAGGTCGCTTTTTAGTATGGTCAACACCCCCAGGCTGGTGAGCACTTCATAGGACGTGTCGGTCTCGGCCACGACGGAGCCGCTGATACGGTCACCGCTCTTGAGGGAAAATGTACGCGTATCCTGGGCGGTCAAGGCGCTGGTGCTGGCAATAATAATTATAAGGAATATGAGAAGACGCATTAGGATTCTCCTTTTGGTCAGAGATATATTAGTCCCCAACAAGAGAATATGTAACTGAAATTAGGGCTTCCCTAACCGAAACCATGGGAATTTGCATTTGACCAGGGTTTAAAAGCCGGACTGGGTTCCAGGCCAGGATTTTAGTCCCATCAGATGGTGGGCAAAAGAGCAGCCCAGCACCATCGTCTGCCGGCGGTGCCGGTCCAGGGCCGACCGCAGGAATGCTGTCCGGGCCACTGGGGGCATAAAAAAAGATTAACTATTCTGCCGGTTTAAATTAGTGACCTGTGCGCTATCTGGTTACCGGGGCTAAATGGCTGCCACTAGAGGGGCCCGTGGGAAGTTTGATCAACTGCACCTGCTGGGAGCGGGCCGGGGTATTGGAACTGTATAAATTTGTTTTTAGATAAATCTAAAGGAAGACCAACATTCTCGCAGGAGGATGTTCTGGAGTTCGTCCGCCGGCGGTACGGCCTGACGGGCACATTAAACCCCCTGCCGGCATTTACAGACCAGAATTTCCTGCTAGATGGCGGTGGCGCCGGCCGCTACGTGGTGAAGATTGCCAGCCGGGCCGAGGACCAGGCGGCGTTGGACCTGCAGAATACCGCCCTGGAAATATTGGCGCTAGACTGGTCGGCCGCCAGCAGTCCCCGGGTGGTCAAGTCCCATGGGGGCAAATCCATCTGTACCATAAGCGACAGCGACGGCCGGACCTATGCGGCGCGAGTGCTCACCTACCTCACTGGTACGCTGAAGGCGGCAGTGTCCCAGCGGACTGACTCTACCCTGGAGCAGATAGGCCAGGCGTTGGGTGAGTTGGACCTGTGCCTGATGGAGTTCGAGCATCCCGCCATGGACCGGGAGCACCGCTGGGACCCGCGCCAGGCCCAGTGGCTCACCGGGGCCACCCAGCACATCCCGGACCATGGCCAGCGGGGGATCGTGGAGCGGTTGGTGAGGCAATATGACCGGTTGGTGGGGCCGCTGGCGGACCAACTGCCGCAGAGCGTGATCCACAACGATGCCAACGAGGAGAACCTGCTGCTGGAGCGGGACGAGGACGGCGATTGGCGGATGACCGGGCTGCTGGACTTCGGCGATATGCTGCGCACCTATACGGTGAACGAGCTGGCGGTGGCCTGTGCGTATGCCATCCTGGGCCGGGACGATCCCCTGGCAGTGGCGGCCTCGATCACTGCCGGCTATCACCGGGCTCGCCCGCTTTCAGGCACCGAGATCAAGGCGTTGTTCCCCCTGATCTGTTTGCGTCTATGCGTCAGCGTCACCAGGTCCGCCATGGCCGCCAAGGAGGACCCGCACAACGAGCACCGGCGCATCAGCGAGCGGGCCGCCTGGGAAATGCTGGCCCGGCTGGAAGCTATAGACTGGCGGGCGGCGGAAAATCGTTTAAAGCCTGTTTGAGGGCCAGAGCCATTAACCCCTTAGCGGACTAATTGCCGGCCCACGGCGCTCCCTGGTAATTATAAATCGTCCGGGCCACCAGCTCGTGCCCGTACTCGTTCCAATGCCCATCAGTGTCGAAGTTAAAACGCTTCCCGTGCGCCCGGTAATCCCCCATAAAAACCGGGTGCAGGTCAATAAACGGGATACCCAGCTGTTTCGCTACCCGGTCGACCATAGAATTCAATGCCAGGGCGCCATCACGGTACAGTTCCGCTGCGTCGATATCCTGATAGATGCTCTCCCTGTCGCCGTCCATCACGAGCAAAAGGTCGCATCGGTCCTCCCGGGCGATGCGGGCAATATTACCCAGCACATAACGTGTTGCCACCTCATTTAAGGCCATTTTTGCCGCCAGGTTGCTGACTTCTATATTGGCCTGGTATTGGGGTTCCACCGGCGCCGCTTGCCGGTATCCGAAAAACCAGGGGAAGAGGTACTTTAACTTGAAAAACGGCACACCGTACCGGCCGGCTAAGCAACGGTAGGTGGCGGTCCGCAGCAACGGTTCAATCCAGAGCTTTTTCCGGGGTCTCGGTTCGATTTCACGGACCGTGTGGCCCTCATCTATGGACAGGCTTAAAAACATGCTCAAGTCGTGGCCCGGACGATATTCATATGATTCATCAAAATCGTTATGGATCAGAATAAAAATGACCATATCGGGCTTAAACCGCCGGACTTCTTTCCTTAAAATTTGCAAGTAATGGCTGAGCGGCGCGCCGCTGATACCGAATCGAAAGACCTCGGCGCTATGGGGACCCAGCAGCTCCTCGAGACGCTCGGCCAGGCTTTTATCGAAATCTACCTGTAGGGCGTCGACGAAGGAGTCCCCGATGATGGCAACGCGGTATGGGCCGTCCTGCTGCCTTATGGTGGCATAGCTGGCGTGGCCCGAGTTCCACCCGCTATCATTGATCTGGAAAGCAGCGGCTAATCCATTCCGCCCCCGATTAACGCCCGTTTGCCCGGGACGATATTTAAGGCCGTTTTCAAATATTTCTTCAATGGGATCGGAACCCGGCAAGATAAACCTGAAGAAAAC
>JACZSB010000172.1 GCA_022574435.1 Fidelibacterota bacterium | reverse complement strand
AAATGGACTCCCCTTCCCTGCCAAGCTGGAATGAAAACCATAACTTGAATGGTTTCGGCATCTGTGGGCGCTGCCCGGCCCCACCACGTCCGCGTCCGCCGCCACCGAATCCGCTGCCACCGAATCCGCTGCCACCGAATCCGCCGCGTCCTCCTCCTCGGCCGCCACCGCCAGAACCACCCCGGCTCATTCTTTCTCTCATGGCCTCCCGGTCAATCTCTTCAGTCTCCAGACCCATTCCGAGGTGTTTGCCGTCACTGATCCCAATTGCATAGGGAAGGTTTTCGCCTTTCTGCAAAGGTACTTTGATCTCGTAGACCAGCTTGTCCATGGGGTTGCCAATCGCGGCTGCAATTCCCTGAGCATTTGCTGCGGGAAGACGGGTTCGCCTCTCCTCTTCCGGCCAGAGAAGCTCTAATTCTGCAAGAGAACGGCTGAAGTCTTCCCGCATGCTTTCAGGGTCGTCGTCCCGGCCGCGTCCAGAAAACATCATTCCGGAATCTATCATGCCAATCGGAAAGCGAATTCCAAATGTTTTTTCCTTGCCCCCATCCGGATCGAACCAGGCCGTAAACCCCCGCATCATCATTTGTCTTTGCAGCATGCGATCCGTAGAAACCAGGCAAATATACAAGAACTCGCCATCGTTTTTAATTCCAATAGAGACATTCTTACCGTCAACATAAGTCAAGGCCCCTTGCCAGTCTGACTCGTCACCATCTATGTTAATTTGTTCCGGAGACCAACGGCTGTCGAGTTTGAGCTGGCTGCTGCAGCCCTGGGACAAAAGTGTGCCCACCAAAATGCTCATGAGAACGTGCCATTGTTTGAGATAACGAAAGTTGCGGTAGTATCGAAAATTCAAATTCATATTATCCTCCTGGTTTTGGATGATGTGTTGACTCCAGGTGCTTATAGTATTACTTCTGAACTTTTGCACTTTTTTGCAAGAAAATGGGTTAAATGACCCCGACGCTTCGGGGCGTCATTTTAGACAGGAGCAAAAATTCACTTCTGTCAATGACAGCGAAGCGTTAATGACTGCTGATAATAACACCATGGTTTGGCTCACAACAAAGCGGTCATTTCTAATTAGACAATACTTGTGAGCGGGATATTCCCCATCCGACCGTTTATTTCGCGAAAATTACCTCAGCCGACTCGACAAAAGCTCCGGCGGTCAGTCGGACAAAATAGGCACCACTCGCCAG
This sequence comes from Fidelibacterota bacterium, assembly GCA_022574435.1. Classification (GTDB taxonomy): domain Bacteria; phylum Fidelibacterota; class Marinisomatia; order SCGC-AAA003-L08; family TS1B11; genus JACZSB01. The sequence goes on along the minus strand of JACZSB010000172.1, from coordinate 4,919 downwards.
CCCCCTGGCATTAAATTTCATCGAATATTCTCCAGCCGCTGGGGGTTCATTTACCAACGTGGAGACCTGACGACCGAGCAAATCATACACGGTTAACTCAACGTGGACAGCCTGGCCTACTGAATATTTAATGGTTGTCGACGGATTGAAAGGATTTGGATATGGCGCAAGGAGTATGAATTTAGCCGGTACGCTGGAGATCGTCTCAACACTTACGGACAAGATTGATGCAATGTCCATGATGGTGGGCAAGTGGTCGGACGCACTGTCTGTATCAGCAGTTTCCAGATTGTACGTTGTCAGATCATCCTGAGTCATTATTCTTGTGTTCAGGACATAGTGGTTGCCCACTTCAATGGCGCTGTCCGTATAAAAGACATAATCTATCTTTACCGTGCGACCTCTTGAGACCGTATAGTTGACTGTATCCGCGTTTTGTATGGAATTCAAGTCGAGAATTGGCGTGCCGTCCCAATCCGGCGGAAAGTCGGCGCCAAAACTGGCTTCGTCGATGATATCACCTTCGGTTAATGTTGTCAGGATCGGTGAAGGCGACCGCTGATTGAAGTCACCCACGTGCACGATTGGCGTATTAGATTCGAGCTCAAACGGTCCAGTACCGCTGCGCCATTCCCGCAGGCGCATGATAATCTCATCGGCATCTTCCTGTCGGCTTGACTCGGGCATGAAGGCGAGATGTGTGTTAATGACAAGCAGCTTGGACCCCAGTTCAGCTTCCGTATCCAGCAAGATAACCGAGCTATTGCCTGAATCTATGAATTGTGCGGAATTCAGAATTGGATATCTCGTCACCAGGGCGTTGCTACGGCTCAGCCCGACCGCTGTGAAGTTGTTGTCATTCAACCAGGTAGCGATATTCGACCTTGCAGTGTTGACTTGTCTTGAGTTGATTTCCTGCAAAGCCAGAATATCAGGATTCAGGGATTTGATTATGCTCTCAAAATAGCTTTGCCTTTCCTGATCGACAATACCACCGAGTAGAATATTGTAGGACATGATTCGCAGGTCGCTCGGCTGAAACCGGGTTAAAGGAATTGAGGTTGAGTCTTGGGCCGGTAGCATCGTGAAGCTGGCGAGCAGAAATGTTACAGGAATAAGCAATCTGATCATAGCAGTTTTCCTATTGTAAGAGTAGCATCTTGCCGCTGAGTCGCTGTGCCGGTGTCATTAACTGGTATAAGTAAAATCCGCTGGCAAGGCCGAGGCCATCGGCGTCGAAAGCTACCGTGTGAAACCCAGCAGCATAGTGCCCATCTGCTATCACTCTGAGTCGACGACCCAGCAAATCAAACACGGTGAGTTGAATGTGGCTTTCTACAGGCAGTCCAAAAACGATTTGAGTCGTTGGATTGAATGGGTTGGGATAGTTCTGCTCCAGGCGGAAAGTGACTGGGGTGGTAACAACGCTTTCTACGCCCAACCACTCACCTTGCATCTTTCCATCGATATTCGCAGCCACGAGATGAAAAGCATGCCTCCCGTAGGGATAATCTAATCCACTCCCTGCCAGGCCAAGATTTTTTGCGAATTTGTACCCCTTATCTGATGGCCGGCAGTAAACCGACTCGAGGGAATAGAACGGGGCCGGATATGTAATTGTCCATCGACTACATATTCCACAGAGGGTATAGCAATCCGGGCATTCCGCAGTGTCTGAGCCGGGTAATGAGAAATCAAAAACGACAGTCTCGCCGTCAACTGAGCAATCGGCACTTTCCGGTTCATAGGCATAAATTCGTTGATCAAGGGTGTCCAACCGTAGCAGGTTGGCGTTGATTTCCGGTAGCGGCGGATCGAAAAAGTAGTATTGCTTACCATTGGCCGCTACACTGTCGCCGACAATGCCTGCCATTACATATTGTTCAGTGGCGTCCGAGTATGAGAAGCCGTCATAAATTTTCTCGAGATACTGCCATTGGTCGCCCACGTGCATGGGGAAGTAATCCAGGAACCAAAGGCTAGCAGTATCCGCTTCGACAAACTCCCCATATATTTTCCCATCAATCTCTGCCGCTATAATAGAATAAAAGTTTGCAAATTCTACGAGTGTATACCCGATAAGTGATAGACCGACCTGAGCGGCCAGGCGGAAAAATGTTTCCGGTGGTTGGCAATATATCTCGTCCAATGTATCAGCAAAAGTAGTAAATGATTCATATTCAATTGAACACGACTCGCACAGGTAGCAGCAATCAAGGCACTCCTGATCGCAATTGTCGAGAATGCTGAAATCGAAAATCAATAACTCGCTGTCGGGAGGACAGGGGTAGTGGTCCGGATGATATGCGTAAATACGCTGCTGAATAGTGTCAATTCGTATCAAGTCGGAATAGAGATCAGGTAAACGAGGTTTGAAATAGAAATAGGTTTTCCCATTAGCCGCCACACTGTCTCCTACAATTTTTGCCGTGACAGTGCGCTCACGGATACTATAGTCCACGTCATAAATCTTTTCTAAGTACTGCCATCGGTCACCGATATGCATAGGGAAAAAATCGAGCCAAGCCAACGAGTCGGACTGCCCGGCCAGCAAAGAACAAAGGAACAAAAGTGTGGTAATTATTTTTTTCATTTCAGCAGCGACCCCACTACCGCTTTTGGCGGTACAAGCATACGGCAGACTGATATATAGGCTTATTTCAATAAAACCATCTTGATGGATTTAGTGTACCCAGGCGTCGTTAGCCGGGCGATGTAAATGCCGGAGGGGAGTGGCTGGCCGGAAGCATTTTTACCATCCCAAACTACCTGGTGATAACCGGCCTGGTAGCCACCATCAGCCAGCCGGGTCACCTCCCGGCCGGTGAGGTCGTAGACGATCAGGGTAATGTTGGTCGCTGCCGGCAGGTCGAAACTTATTTTTGTTTGGGTATTGAAGGGGTTGGGGGCATTTTGAAAAAGGAAAAACTTAAACGGATATTCGTGCCCGCTAAATGGAGGTTCGTTCCCGTTTGAAGGGCTTGATTTAAGAAGGTAGTCGATCATATTAAAAGTTATCTTTGTAACCAAATCCCCATCGGTTCCACCTACGCCGTTGTTCGAGCACCAATCTAAGCTGCCCACATTAATAATGATCCCGGAGTCCGGGGTTTTTTGGAATTCAATCCAGGTCCCAACCGTTTCTCGAAATCGGTAGCCAAAATCGTAACCAATTATTTCAATATGGTCAAATCCCAAGGCGGCGGTATCGGGGATGGGATATCCGTTGTCATCAAATCCGCTCAATATAGTGCCGTCATATTCTCCGCTGGGCAGTGAAATGATCTGACCCAAATATAAATTCAACCCCTCGAGGTAAGGCCGCTCAGTAGTAATCAGCTTAAAACCATCCCACCCATTATCATCCTTGAGGCCGTAGCCACCATAATTAAAATCCGCACCGATACTGCTTATGGTCAGATACTCCAACAATGGATTGGTCCATAGTACGGTTCTCAGGGAATCGGCACTGGTCGAATCCGGTTCCCACAATTTATGACAGACAATTTGGCTCAGGTCAGGGCTATATCTAATTTGCCACCACATGCTATTGCCTGAGAGTACCAGGGCCGGTTTGCCGCTATCGACATGGCGGTCAAAATTTCTGCGGGCTTTTCGTGTCCAGTATTCACTGTGGCCGATAATAAGGAGTAAGTCCGAATTTGCAATTATTCCAAATTCATCCAAGTCAATGTCGGCAATGTAAGAATAGTCGATGATCATATCGTCCCAAAGGACCCTCATTAAGGCCAAGTACCTATCCTGGATCATATAAGGCCGGTGAATAGAAACCGTATCGGCCTTTTGATTATCAGTAGAGTTGTAATGGTAGAGACTTTTCCCCCCTCTATTGTTATAGGCCATATCAGTATTTGTTGGTACCAGGACCGTGACCTGGGGTAAAGATGAAGATTTGGAGGAGTCCTCCTTAATTATTATCGGGATTTTTCCCTCCCAAAAATACAGTCCGCTTCTCAGATCGGGTATGCGGAAGGAAAACGTCGGTTCATAGCCATAACCCTCTTTCCAGGGATGGTGATTCGCAATCACTTGGGGACGTAAATTAATCTGAACTGCAGCCACCTTGTTCTTGGCAATATCCTCAAGATAAACTGTGCTCGCGCCACTGGCGTCAGCATGCAGGTATACAGTAGATATTTCGCCGGGATAATACGATACCTTTTCGGTATAGCCGTCTATGATTTTCTGGGCGCTGGGGGCGGAAATAAGCGAAATCAAAGATGCTCCCAAGAGGATTAAAGGGCTCTGTTGATTCATATTCCCTGTCGATTAAGAAGTGCTTTATTAATTTATGCTCTTTCAGCAATTTAATTCGCTAATGGAACAGTGCAAATCACTATCGAAAAAAAGAGTGTGTAAAATATCAGCCTTTTCCGGCAATCCGCCCGGAGCGACTATAGGTGCGGGTTCCGTACCTTGTCAGAAAGTGGTATTCAGTGATCGGTTTTCAGTTGTGAGCTAGAGAGCTGTCGACAATGCAATGAATAATTTACGGTCACTTCAGCAGCAGCCCCGCCTTTGGCGGAACTGCCTGTACGCTATTTCAATAAAAGCCCCGCCTTTTGCGGGACTGCCTGTACGCTATTTCAATAATAGCCCCGCCGGTGGCGGGATCATTAGAGACTATTTCAATAGCAACATCTTGATGGAATTGCTGTACCCGGGTGTTGTTAGCCGGGCGATATAAATCCCGGAGGGTAATAGCCGGCCGGAAGCGTTTCTACCATCCCAAGCAACTTGGTGATAACCGGCCAGATAGCCGCCGTCAGCTAGACGGGTCACCTCCCGGCCGGTGAGGTCGTAGACGATTAAGGTAACCTCAGAAGCCGCTGGTAGCTCGAAACCAGTAGTCGTAGACGGATTGAATGGGTTGGGGTAGTTCAGTAGCAGCCGGTAAG